>CAZFHF010000048.1:0-14283 GCA_964518655.1 uncultured Bacteroidales bacterium
TTTCCCTCACTGATATCGAACTCTTGTGCATTTATTATAGGTGGATTATTGCTTACTTCAGGATTAACATGATTTATATTTACCGTTACGTAGGCACTATCGGACAAGTGTGTGATTCCATCATCAGTAACCCTTACCAGCAGACTGATGGCATCATTATTTACTAGCCCTTCATTATTATTAACTGATAATTTACCTGTCGATTCCGACAATACAAAAGCGTTATCTGTATTTCCAGATATTATTTCATAGCTCAGGCTCTGGCCTAAATCTATATCATATGCTGTTATATTCACTACATTTGTCCCACTTGCCGTATTATCATATACAGTATAACTCTGGTCATTTATTGAAGGCGGATTATTATGAACCGCTGTAGTATCTCCCCCGGTAAATTCATAAACGCCTAAGTCAGGATAACCAACTACTCCTTTACCGTCAAGATCAATATCGATGCCCAGGCTGACTCCCCTGTCTATTGATGGCGAATTTTCATCTGGCTTGTAATTTGACCTCTCGGGATTCAAAAACAAAGGCCTGTCATATATCGAGTTTATATCATATCCCTTTTCCTGCAAGGCTGCCAGGCTCTTATAACCTACACCCTTGAGTGTCCAGCCTGACCCCGGTGAATACAAATTATTCGAAGATTCAAAATTCATATTAGGTCCAACTACATAATAGGCACTTGAAATATTGTCCAGAATATTATTCCTGAATTTAATATTACAAGCCTCGTCTGAATTTGCATCCAAACCTCTTCCACAACTGTCTATGATATTATAATATATTTCAATGTCAGCGGTCCTGTTATAAAATGCCCTGTCATACCCTTTTATTATATTATGATGTGCAATCCCGCTTAATTTTATAGCATTACTTTCCTTGCGCTTGAATCTGCATGTAAATGTATTATACCTGACAGTCTCTCCCTTTGCCAGAGAACCAAATGCGAAATCATCACCAGGGCCACCCGTACATGTATTATATTCAAATATACCGTTGGAATTTATGTCGACATCACCTAAACAGCCGTGTGAACATGATATTACTCCTTTGGGCCCCGTATTATTTGAATGATCAAGTATATTATGATGAACATGAAAGTTAAAGGCATATATATTCAACTGTATACAACAACCTACAGTACCAACCTGATTAATATCATGTATATTGTTATAAGCTATTTCAATGTTGTCACTTTCTCCAAATATTCCTTCTGCTCCAACAAACGATATTTCATTGTGAAGAATCTTGGGATGTGAAGGTTTATGCATAAGGACAATACCGTGCCATTCATTTTGCTGAGAAATATGATGTACATAACAGTTTTTTATTGTTACATAATCCGCTCCGTCCAGGCAGATACCAAAATGGCATTTGCCTGTAACCTCTATATTGTCAATAGTAATATAATGCCTGTTAATAATTGAAATACCAAAATCAATCTCATCAGCTATATTTAATTTTGGTTTGCTTCCCGTTCCATAGGAGCTGTAAACAATAGGATTGGCAATTGTTCCCGAGCTGCTGATATTCAAACCATAAGTCCACATATTGCCGCACCTGAATAATATTGAATCTCCAGGATCAAAACTCCTGGAATTGACATACCCAACCGTTTGCCAGGCGCTTTGCGGACTTGTCCCCTTATTTGAATTGGAACCGTTTACTGCATCAACATAGTAAGTTGTCTGTGAAATTGCAGTTGTGAGAACTGTAAAATATAATAATCCCAAAAGGATAATACCCCTTATCAGATTATTATTATAATTAGCCTTTACATTGAGATTAAATCGTTTCATCACTATGGGGTTAAATTATGAAATTTTGACGAATGAGTGTTTTTTATTGACGAACCAATAAATTTACACTATTAACATACGATTTTTTGAAATTAAAGTTTTGAAATTGACTAATTATTTAATATTAAAAAAATAAAAAATTAATTACCAAATTAATAAGTTACCTTACTTAAATAGAGCTTTGCATTGAACAATTCCAACTATAAGTTATATTGTAACTTATATATATGGAAGAATCAAATGCTTAATATTGCGAAATTTACAAAATATTCAGTAACTATTGATAATAAATCAGATTCTTTAATCTAACGTTTTATGTATTTAATCAAATAATTGTGATTATATACAGCAAACCGAGAATATTCAAATCAATTTTGGTCAGTATTTATAAAGTGTTAACTGATATCGTATTTTTCCATTAAATAGTCAACAAATAAAATCCTTGCCAGTATTGTTTGTCTTCGTTTTTTAGGCAGGCTGAAAATATTTTTCTCAATCCTGGATTTATCTATAAATGAATATATTCTCATTCCGTTGGAAAAATTTTCGTTAATATATTTCTCCCAGTATGTTTCTTTGCGTTCATCTATATTCGTTGCAGGGTATAAATACTTCTCGAGACGCCTTCTCAAACGCGTAAGTGATGATGAATAATATATTAAGGGTCGGATCAGGTCTTTAGTGTTTACCTTCAGATTTTTTATAAAACTATTTGATTCCGGATCAGCATTATAGCCATGCGTTGTCATAATAGAACCCAGTACCGGATTAGCTTTGGAAATTATATACTTCTGTATTAAATGCTGTTTTTTTATATCATAATCGGTTTCCATTAAAATCCTGGCACAATCAATATCATAAAAGGGCGCGTAGACCGGTATGAGACAAGTATGAGTATTCATTAACAATCCGTGCCATCCCTTGGAATAGCCTAATATAGACATACATGCCGCTGCATGTTTAAAATTGTCTGTTCCTAATTCTTTTAGCCAGCCCCGGAATTTTTCAGTAATTGATGTTTCGAATTCTTTTTGTATAATGAAATCACTGTCAAATATATCCTGATACCTGTATCTTTTACCTAACTGTGACTTTATATTGAATTTCGAAGAGAACAAGTTCAATTTTTTCATTTCTTGTTTGAACACCTGGCTTCCAACATACCCTGCTATATGAATAGAAAAGTCTTTTTTAATCTGCTGAAAATAATTTATATAGTCAGCATTACAGAAAGGAATAGGTACTCCTGCTGTTATTGCAAGCTGCGTTTTAAGGACTTCAAGAAAGGCATTATAGTCTTCTATATTAAAATTATCGCAGTAATCAATCCCCATGGCAGCACATACTTTTCCTGCTATTTTTACTTCATCAGACACTTTATATGAAAAATGAATTATAGGGTCCGGACACATTCCCCCTGTGAACTTATAGCCTTTTCTTCCCAGGAGTGCTGCCACCGTCCTCGTATCAAAACCCCCTGTAACATCAGCGTATATTTTATCCCTTTCATCAAGGAAAGATAAATTCTCTGAAATTACTTCAGAAACCATTTCAGCAACTTTCTCTGCATTTCTGTATTTGCCAAAGCTGATATTTGCAAGGGGCTCATAATACTTTATTTCACTGGTTTGATCGCCGAATTTATATATCATTGCCATTTTAAGCCACTCTATCTCATTCAGAAAAGTGCCGTTAAAACAAAATCCAAGACTAATGTATTCACTGATCCCCTGAGGATTAAAGGATACTTTATTGTGTTTAAGCAGGCACGGTAGTATATTTGAAATCTGTATGCCATTGCTGCTATTAAATCTAAATACAGGAAAACTGGCAAATCTGTCAGTAATAATGCACATATTGCTTTTATTTGCTATTACCAGACAATACTGTCCTTTGAGAGTCTCCGCAATATTCTGAATGCCGGTGCCTTTTTTCAAATCCTCTAAAATAAAATTCAATGCCTTGGTGCCCCATTTTTTACGATAAATCACTGCTCCCACAGAATAAAGGTATGTATCGCCCGATTGTAAAATCTGCCCCTGGTTATCATCCACGAAGAGATAAAGACAGTTCTTTTCAAGATTCTTCAAAGCAGAGAACTGTTCAAATTTCGTAATCCTGATATTGATACCGGTAAACGGTTCAATTTTAGTGTTTAAATAAAATCCGATCATAAGTATTCTACAAACAATTGATTATTTAAATAATATTATAAAGGGCTGCCCTTATAATGTTCATTTCATGTTATCACAGCTAATATAGCAAATTTTAAAGTAGTAACATTCATGGCGGATGCAGCTTGTATTGGATAAACTGGTGCAGAAATATTAATGCCGGTCATTTAATTAATTATATAACAAGTTAATATATATGTTTAATTAAATTATATTTATCAGTAAAACATCCTAACAATAAGTATTAATGTTCATTATTATTCCGTAAAAAAACATATAAAAATCAGGATCATGAGTGCCAAAATTTAGAAAATTAAAAGTCAATCCCTTCCTTTTATTGAATATACCTGAGATTCAATAAATTATTCAAATATTAAATTTTATAAAAAAATTCATCGAAAATTAATCGTAAAATGTTAGAAAATTTAAATATTATCGTATTTTTGCAATCCACGCTGAAAACACGTGGTAGTAATCCTCAAAACTAAACTAACTAAATGCTGTCAGGCTTTATAATTAAAAGGTTTGTAATAATACTTTTCTCAATAAACCTCTTTGCATTATCATACGCACAGTCTACCTATTATATTGATAACACCAGTGGTTCTGATTCTAATAATGGCTTATCAAAGAACAGCGCATGGAAAACAGTAAACAAAGTCAACCTGTCCTCTTTTTCTCCTGGAGATTCCATATTATTTAAAAGCGGGGGTATCTGGAATGAAGGACTAATAATATATTCATCAGGCACGCCCTCGAATCCGATTACGATTAGTTCCTACAATACCGGCAACAAGCCTAAAATCCAGATTTTACAAAGAATTGACTATGGAATCATTTTTTATTCCACAAATAATGTTGTTATTGAAAATTTTGAAGTTACCGGTGAATGTTGCTTTGGAATATGTGTGGATGGGGGCACAAATGTTACTATTCAAAACTGTTATATTCATCATATTTCAGTAAATAATGAATGGCACGGTATACTTTTGAGAAATGTACCGGACTACACAAAAATCCTAAATAATGAAATATCGCACTGTGGAGCAGAAGGAATTTACGGAGACAGTGATAATATAGAGATAGGCTATAATTATATACACCACATAGATTTAGCTGGTAATGTTGGTGACTGTATCCAGCTGAATCTTAGGGCCACAAATTTTTATGTTCACCACAACATACTCGATCATTCTACAAGCCAGGGTCCTAAAGGAGTCTTTGTAACATCTCATGGCTACGCAGGGGACATAAATCTGAATTCCAATGGAATATTTGAATATAACACATGCATTGGAGGTCCGAATGATGATTTTGGCTACAGTTCAACAGCTACTGGAGAAATAATAAGATATAATGTTTTTACCAGTGATTTTAAAAGAGAAGAAAGCAATTGTATAAAGGCAAGCGGGATCATACACAATAATATTATAAGTGGCTATGGCAGAGCCATATTTGCCAGGGTAAAAACTGTGCAGATATACAATAACAATATTGTGAATTGTGACAGGGGCCTGGACGTAAATACTGATTTGTCTTTTTATGTCGCTTTTAAAAATAATATTCTTTCAAATATATCTCTCAGATATTATATAATAGGCAATAATTGTATTTTTGAGAGTTCCAATAACCTGTTCGGACCTGATAAGGTTGCATGGGATTATAAAGGGAATAATATCACCAGCCTGGATGAGCTCAAATCGTATACTATTGAAAGCAATTCAATTTACGGAGATCCCTGTTTTTTAGATAAAAATAACGGTGATTACCGGCTGCTGGGTAATTCCCCTGCAATGGATGCAGGCACAAATGTCGGAATTCTTCATGATCTGGACAGTAATCAGATACCATTTAATAATGTGCCTGACATCGGGGCCTATGAGTTTGTAATTAGAAATCCCTCTGATACTTTACCTCATGCACCCTCAGATATAACAGGATATGCTCCATTTTATCACCAGATTATATTGGAGTGGAGTGATAATTCGGATAACGAATATGGTTTTGAAATTGAAAGATCCGAAACATCACAATCAGGCTTCAGCAGAATCTATACCACATATTTTGATGTTACATCTTTTACTGACAATAATCTGTCACCTGAGACAACTTATTACTATCGAATAAGATCTTATAATAATATTGGAAACAGTTATTATTCGGAAGAAATCAGTATTACAACACCTGTTATCCCCCCGCCCAATGCGCCCTCTTCATTGAGTTCTACGAATATCAAGGGCCGTTCTGTATCCCTTACATGGAATGATAATTCAAATGATGAGGCATATTTCGAACTGGAAAGATCAAATATGCCAGATTCCAATTATTCAAGGGTAGCTACTATAAATAGCAACCAGACCATTTATACCGATACCGGACTGTCTCCTGTCACCGCATACTTTTACAGAATAAGAGCTTGCAGCGAGCATGGCTGCTCAAATTATTCAAATGAACTTAACATAACAACGACCGAATTGCAGCCACCTGCCGGTCCGACAAATCTGACAGCAACCAATATTACCAAGAATTCAGTTTTGCTGCACTGGACAGACAATTCAAATAATGAAGAAGGATTCCGCATCTACAGATCACTTACTCCGGCTACAGGGTACACACAGGTTGCTGTATTGGCCCCGAACAGCAGTCAATATACAAATTCCCAGCTTAATCCGGCTACAACATATTATTACAGAATACTTGCTTACAATGAAGACGGGAATTCGGATTACTCGAACGAACTCAGTATTACCACCCTTGCCCTACAGCCGCCTTTGGCCCCCAGCAATCTTAAAGCTACAATTGTTAACAAAAATTCTATTAACATTGAATGGACGGATAATTCAACTATAGAGGACGGCTTTTATGTTTACAGATCATTAACTTCAGGAACCGGTTACACGCTAGTAACAACTCTGGGAGCAAATATTAACCACTATACCAATTATGAACTGAATCCGTCCACTACTTATTTTTACAGAATAAGAGCCTATAACGAGGATGGTTATTCAGCTTACTCCAATGAAATCAGTGTAATGACCCTGTCGCCACAGCCACCCCCTGTTCCCGACAGTCTTCAATCAACTGCTGTTACAAAGAAATCTGTAACACTTGAATGGACAGATGATTCTGGATATGAAGAAGGGTTTATTATTCTCCGATCCCTTACTTCAGGTACAGGTTATGCAGTGATCGACTCTGTTGATGCAGATGCCGTAACTTATACTGATAGCGGGCTAAATCCTTCCACATCTTATTATTACGTTATAGTTGCCTTTAATGAATACGGTAATTCTGCCTATTCTGACGAACTTGATATAATTACGCTGGATCCTGTGCCACCCCTGGCTCCTTCGGATCTAAAATCAACCATCATTTCCAAAAAGTCTGTAACACTGGCATGGTCAGACAACTCGAACAACGAGAATGGTTTTATAGTTCTCAGATCACTATTGTCAAAAAATAATTTTATAACGGCAGCCACACTTAATCCGAATACAACTGTATATACTGATTATGGACTATTGCCTGATATCAGTTACAGTTATATAGTTTTTGCCTTTAATGAGGACGGAAATTCAGGGAATTCCAATATATTAAATGTAAAAACATTTCCTTTGGAACTGCCTGATGCCCCTGCAAACTTGAGAGCAGATACCATTAGTTATACATGGCTGACTCTTTCCTGGGATGATAACGCAACCAATGAAACAGGGTATTCTATTGAAAGGACTTCTGACACTGTGATTGGTTATACGGTTTTGTATGATATAAATAACCAGGATCTAACAATACTAACTGATACAGGATTACTTTCCAATAAAACATATTTTTACAGGCTTAGAGCATATAATATGGACGGTTATTCCGGTTATTCAAATGTGTTAGAAATTAGCACACCTAAGCCGAAGCCGCCTTTACCGCCCTCTTCCCTGTCCACTTCAGAAGTTACATTAAATTCAATAACCTTAAGCTGGTATGATAATTCGACTGATGAAACCGGATTCATTATCAAGAGAGCCGTTTCCCTAAACGGTGATTATAATACTATTAGGATTACAGACGCCAATGAAACCAGTTTTATTGATAATAAACTTCAGCCGAATACTACCTATTATTACCTGGCCAAGGCTATTAATAATGCCGGCCAGTCAAATAACAGCAATACAGCTATTGCTTCTACAATGTCTTTATCAGAATCCAAAAGATTATGGGACGGACTTGTCGCTTATTATAATTTCAACCTTAATTCAGACAGCCTTATACATGATTTCTCAAATTATGAGCAACCCCTTAATCTCACATTTGATGATAAAACAAAAGTGATATGGTATTCAAATAACAGGTGTGAAATGGCAGCAAACACCTTTATTAAGTCAGTAAATCCGGCAACAAAGGTTGTTAATGCTATAAAGAAAACCAATGAGGTAACATTTGAATGCTGGATTAAACCTTCAACAAATAATCTTTACGGCTTATCCAACATCCTGACCATTTCCAATAGCAGTGAAGATATGGGAGTCACCCTGGCCCAGGAATATGTATTTGGCAGTGATGAGAAATCATATAATTACCTTGTAAGGCTGAAGACAAAAGCAACTTCACTAACCGGGGCTCCCAATCTTTATACTGATAATGAACTGTCATACCTTTCTTTGCATCACCTGGCATATGTAAGAAAGGATGACGGACAGGAAAAAATATACCTAAATGGAGAGGAGGTTGCAAACGGTATCAGGCCTGAGAGTCTTGATAACTGGAAAGATAATTACTACCTGATACTGGGTAATAATGCAGACTTGAATTCGCCCTGGTACGGGACATATTATATGCTGGCTATATATAATACTGCATTAACAGAATCGCAGATTCTTAACAATTATAAAGCCGGCCCGTGCGATAATTTTTCATATCCTTCAATTGAATATAAACTGGAAATATCGCCAAATCCTTCAGAAGGCATGGTTAACATTAAAGTTATACCACAATCTGAATATGAATATGGATGCGAGACCTTTATCCAGATTAATGATATTATGGGAACATTATTCTTTTCAGAACAACTTGAAGATCCCAGCAAGGAGCAGATAAGATCATATGATTTATCCGAATTCTCAAAGGGAATATACATCGTTCGGATATTAACAAATAAAGGCTTCACTTCCGAAAGGTTTATTATAAAATAATCATCCCGTCCCTTTAAATATATTATTCGTCATATCAGCTGTTGTTTTAAGCACCTCGATTTACTCCTCAATTGATGTAAAATTAACGTCTGTGTAACAAAATCATCAGTTAATCAAAATAACAAAAAATAATAGGCTAAATATTAGATTCTATCGTATTTATAGTATTATTTTTGAATCAGTAATTACAAAATTTTAAGTCTGTAATATGTCGCAAAAACCAAAAACAGATATGATTTCAAACAGTAAGCTTAAGGACACCAAAGAATCAAAATCAGGAATAAATCGTAAAGACATAAATCCATTGTTTTCAATACTTGATATTATTGTAACTGTACTCTCTTATTTCTTTGCATACTTTTTGACAAATCTCATACATAAAACCTATTTCAGGTTTACACAGGAATATGTAATAATGCTTATGCTCATTGTCCCGACATGGGCTATTCTGCTGCAAATATTGAGTCTTACAAAAATTCCGAGAACTCACTCATATATGTCTATTTTCTTTAGTTTTCTGAATTTTAGCGCTATCGGCTTTGCTTTAATATTTCTTTACAAGCATTTATTTAACCTTACGGTATTCAGCCATTATTTCATAATTTCCTTCACGCTGATAAATCTGGTTTCCCTTTATATTTTCAGAATGTTAACCTTCAAGGTATTTAAATATTATAGATCAACAGGTCACAATATTCATAATGTATTGATTTTTGCAGATGAAAATTCTGACAGGTTTATTGATAATATTATTAATCATAAGGAGTGGGGATTCAGAATATTAATGATTTTAACAAACTCTGACAAGATTAGGAATAAATACAGTAGCAGTATTAAAATCTTTCCCGATAAAATATTGATAAAAAATCTGCTTGATATTGATATTATTGACGAGGTTATTTATTGCAAAAGCAACATTGAGGAAGAAAAGCTCAGGGAATTAATTGAAATATGCCAGGAAGTTGGTGTTACTTTCAGAATGCAGTCAGATCTTTCTCCTATTTCAGCAACAAATACGCATCTGACACACTTCGAGAATATTCCTTTCATTACCTTTATGAATACTCCTAAAAACAGGTTAGCTCTTGCATGGAAATCATTCAGCGAATTCTGGATTTCATTTTTTATAATCTTCCTTCTATCTCCTTTCCTTTTGATAATTAGTCTGTTAATAAAGCTCAGCAGTAGGGGCCCTGTGATATTCAAGCAGGAAAGAGTCGGATTAAGGGGCAGGAAGTTCTATATTTACAAGTTCAGGACAATGGTTTACAATGCTGAAATCCTTAAAGAGTCGCTGATAGATAAAAATGAGATAGACGGACCCGCATTCAAGATAAAGAATGATCCGCGCATAACAAGGATTGGAAAGTTCTTAAGAAGAACCGGTTTGGATGAATTGCCCCAGTTATTCAATGTTCTGAAAGGTGAAATGTCACTTATAGGTCCTCGTCCGCCTTTACCGGAAGAAGTTGAAAAATACAAAAGATGGCAGCTAAAAAGGCTGTCAATGAAGCCCGGTATAACTTGTACATGGCAGGTTATACCCAACAGGAATGAAGTATTATTCGAAAAGTGGATGAAGCTGGATATTCAATACATAGAAAACTGGTCAATAAAAAAGGACTTTATGCTTTTTTTCAAGACACTGAGAACTTTTATAAGCGGTTCCGGTCACTAGAATAATCCCCTTTCTAAATAATTGAATCATACTTTATTAAATACGTGCTCTAAATTATCCCAAAAAATTTGGAGCATTTTTGTTATAATTATAAATATTTTAGTGAAGAATTTAATAAATTAGGATAATCAAAGGCTTTACAAACAAAAACGTTAAATAATTAACTAAAATGCAAAAGTATACGTATAATAAAACCAATATAATTGTCTGCATGTCAATTCTCTTTTTAACAGTAGCTTGTACTCCTATTTCCAAATTAACATATGTTAAGAATAAAGGAGATGCTATAGTAAAGAACCAGTATTATAATGATCGCTCCGAAAAGACAATTCAGCCATATGATTACCTGTATATTAAGATTTACAGTCTGGATGAGCAGACTAATTATGTGTTCAGGGATGACAGGTATTCCAGTTACGAAACCGAATTGGTTAGTTATGCAGTTGATGATAAAGGTAATATAGACTTCCCGTTTATCGGAAGTATTAATGTAAAAGATCTTACAATTAACCAGGCCAAGGTAAGAATTGAAGAAGCATTAAACCGCCAGCTTAATAATGTATCGATAAGAGTCAGGTTTGTTAGTAACAAAATCACTATTCTGGGAGAAGTAACCCACCCAGGCGATTATTCATTTTATGATGAAAAAATAAATATATTCCAGGCTATTGGATTAGCTAACGGAATAACAGCTTATGGTAATAAAACAAATATAACCCTGATCCGTGAAAAAGACAATACTATTAAGTATTACTATATAGATCTTACTGACAAGAAGATCGTTGAGTCAGAAAATTACTATCTTCTGCCCAATGATATTATAATAGTGAATCCGATTGGTGCCAAATACAGAGAACTCAGAACTTATTCGTTATCTTTGTTCTCGTCAATTGTATCGACCTTGCTAAGTATGGCGCTTATATTTGTATATTTAAACAGGTAAATAAAAAAGTATAAGAATGAATAATACAGGAAAAATTTTTCAAAGCAACATTAATTACAAAAAAATACTCCAGAAGTTATTAAATAATAAAAAACAGGTCTTTCTGATTATTTTTGTATTTCTGATTATAGCTTTCCTGATCAATAAGTTCTCATCTACCAAATATATTAACTATACTACCCTGTATATTGGTGAAAACGAGCAGAATTCATTTATGAGTGCCCCAACCGATATAATGGAGGGCTTCGGATTGTTTTCCGGTAAAAACAACATAGATAATGAAACAGAGATATTGCAGTCATTTACTCTGGTTAAAAGTGTAATTAAGAACCTTGACTTAAAAACATCATATATGACTTTTAAAAACTCTGTCGTGTCAGGGTTATTATTCAACACACCGCTCTGCAAAAAATACGATATCTATACTGGTACACCAGTCAAAGTTATTATAGATCAATCAGTTCCTCAACCGATCTATCTTAACTTCAGGGTTGTTTTTTTAAACGACGACGAGTTTTACCTTGAAACTACAGGCAAAGACGTTGAATTGTATAATTTTATTGATGATAATATAGTAGGCATTGAAAAGAATGTATCTTTCAGGGGCAGATTCAAATTTGGAGATGAAATAAAAACAAGATTGTTTAGCTTCAGGATTATAAAACAGAATAATTATGATCCTTCCTTTACCAAGGAAAACAATCTGTATTTCTTTTTCAATAATATTAACACCCTGACTTCGCAATATCAGGCTGATTTGAGCGCTGTGGCAACGTCACAAACATCTTCACTTATAAGAGTCGGTTTTAAAGGCCATAATCCTTATAAGGTTACTGATTTCCTGAATGGCCTGACTTCATTTTATCTTGAAAGGAACATAGAAAGAAAAAACAGGATAGCTTTGAGTACGGTTGATTTTATTGATTCACAGATCTCCAATATTGCTGATTCGCTTAGCTCTGCGGAGTACAGGCTTAAAAGCTTCAGGTCCGCTCACAATGTGATGGATTTAAGCTTCCAGGGGCAACAGATAGTTGAAAAGATGAGTGAGCTGGAAACTGAAAAAGATAATCTGAATGTACAAAAGCAGTATTATTCATATCTTAAAAACTACCTGTCCAACAGCCAGGAAGTCACTGATTTATTAGTACCCCCATCATCAATGAAGGTGTCTGATCCAATTTTGACAAATCTTATAACCCAGATGTTAACATTAAGTTCTAAAAGAGCAAGCCTTCTGAGAACAAATGCTAACCAGGAAAATCTTTATCTGTCTGATATCAATATCCAGATTGATAATTTAAGGAAAACTATAAGCGAAAATGTGAATAATACATTAAATACAATCGATAATGGTATCAAGGAAATAAACTATCGAATGGCGACCCTTTCAAGCCAGATTTCCCAGATGCCCAAAACCGAATTGCAGCTCAAGGGGATTGAAAGAAAGTTCAAGCTGAACGATAATATCTATACTTTTCTTCTTCAGAAGCGTTCCGAAGCACAAATTGCAAGGGCATCAAGTATGCCTGATTATGAAATAATCGATCCCGCTCTTGTTTCTGTGTCAGGTATAGTATCTCCCAAAAAGAAATTAAATTATATTATCGCACTATTCATGGGATTATTTTTACCAGTATCAGTGATCCTGGTAAAAGACTTCTTTAACAATAAGATTACCGAACCCGGACAAATTGAATCTGCGACAACATTCCCGATTATCGGCAAGGTATTTCACAACTTCAGGAGAACAAAGCTTGTTGTTAATGACCGACCGAACTCCTCAGTCACTGAGTCATTTCGTGCGATAAGGACCAACTTTGAATTTTTCTCGGACGGAGGAAGGAAACAGGTCCTGCTGGTTACATCGGCCACAAGCGGCGAGGGGAAGACCTTCTGTTCAATGAATCTCGCATCGGTTTTTGCACTGAACGGGCATAAAACAGTATTACTTGAGTTCGATCTGAGGCGTCCCAAGATTCATGAAGAATTCAATTCGAGCAACATGATTGGAATAAACTCATATCTTATAGGAAAAGCTATCATCGAAGATATAATCATGCCCACCCATATTGAAAATCTTGATCTAATATCTGCCGGACCTGCAGCACCAAATCCGGCTGAATTGATAAGTTCGGAGAAAACCGCGGAATTCATTGAAAAGCTAAAGGAAATGTATGATTATATTATTATCGACTCGGCTCCTGCGGGAATTATTGCCGAAACATTTATATTAATGAAATACACGGATATAAATATTTTTGTCGTAAGGTTAAACAGGACTATCAGAGAAGCTTTTGTAAATACATCCAAGGCATTTGAGAATAACAAGCTTGCCAATGTCTCTATCCTGATAAATGATATTAACATAAAGAAGGAATCTTATAAGTATGGCTATGATAACAAGTATTATACCGATGACAGGAAAAGTGGTATAATAGCAAGATTATTTACAAGCAGAAGAAAAGCGTCCTGAAAGAGGTCATAAAAGCCATGCTAC
>CAZFHF010000049.1:0-14237 GCA_964518655.1 uncultured Bacteroidales bacterium
CTGTTTGTTCTGCGGAAGTTATTAATTTTAAGTTTTCTGCTTTTCACTTAATACGGGTATTGTTTAATGATTAACTAATTTAACCATAAAGCTGCAACAACATATTTTAATTTATTAACACGGGTATTTACACAAAAAGGCATAATAATTAATGGAATATCAGCCGGAAAGATAAATCTCATATAACCTTTTGATAAATAAAAAAGTATATTTAACCTGCACTTCAAAAAATATTATAATACTAATAAGGCATTTCTGTTAATAAAACCTGCTATTTAAAAATTGTAAGTAAAATTTTTATGATTATATAATCCAATTAAGTTTAGTTATTTAATTTTATAGTTTTAAGAGAATTTTAAATGCCCCACACCAAAGATTTTAATACACTTAAAAGCTGTTACAGGGAGAATGTTCTTGAAGCCGGGTGCGATGAAGCAGGCAGAGGTTGTTTAGCAGGGCCGGTATTTGCTTCTGCTGTGATTCTGCCCGAAAACTACTATCATTCATTTTTAAATGATTCAAAAAAAATAAGTGAAGGTGAAAGATATATACTAAGAGATGAGATTAAGGATGCCGCTATTTGTTGGGCAGTTGAATATATAGACAATTATGACATTGATAAATTAAACATTTTCAGAGCTTCTATTATGGCTATGCACAGAGCAATTGACAAACTGACGGTTAAGCCTGATTATTTAATAATTGACGGAAACAGGTTTATTAAATATAAATCAGTTGAACATAAATGTATTGTAAAGGGAGATTCAAAATATTATTCTATTGCGGCAGCATCAATTCTTGCAAAAACATTCAGGGATGATTATATGAAGCAAATTCACAAGGAATATGACAGATATGGGTGGGATAATAATAAAGGATATGCTACTGAACAGCACAGGGAAGCAATACAAAGATATGGACTAACTCCTTATCATAGAAAGTCCTTTAGGCTGGTGAATAATCAATTGAATATTGAATTTATTAATTAGGAATTTAATTTTTATAGAAGTTTAAAATAAATCGTGAATCATGAGAAAAAATTTGCTGATAATTTGGTCCGTTATGTCACTATTTTACATTAATATTTCAGCTGATGAGGGTTTGTGGTTGTTACCCCTGATTAATAAAATAAATATGGAGGATATGACAAAGCTGGGATTAAAGCTAGCTGCTGAAGATATTTATAATATAAATAACAGCAGTTTAAAAGACGCTGTTGTTATATTAAGTTCAGGCTGTACAGGTGAAATTATTTCAGAAGACGGTTTACTGCTTACTAATCATCATTGTGCGTACAAGCAAATACAAAGCCACAGTACCGTTGAGCATGATTATCTGCAGGATGGGTTCTGGGCATATACAAGAGAAGAAGAGCTTCCAAACCCGGGATTAAACGTCAAATTTCTAATAAGAATAGAAGATGTTAGTGAAAGGATAAACAGTAATCTATCAAATGAATTATCAGAAGACGAAAGAATGGATATAATATTTGATATTTGTGATGAAATAGAGGAAGAAGCAACAGAGGATAATCACTATGAAGCAGAGGTAAAATCATTTTATGAGGGTAATTATTTTTATCTTTTGGTTTATGAGGTTTTTACAGATATCCGCCTGGTAGGAGCCCCTCCTTCATCTATAGGAAAATTCGGATTTGATACTGATAACTGGATGTGGCCAAGGCATACCGGAGATTTCAGCTTACTGAGAGTGTATTCCGGGCCTGATGGAAAACCTGCAGATTACTCGGCAGATAATATCCCTTACAAGCCCGGGTATTATTTGCCAATATCACTTCAGGGTATTAATGCCGGTGATTTTGCTATGATTCTTGGATATCCCGGAAGCACTGAAAGATATATGACTTCATTCGGAGTTCAGGAATTACTGGAGATTACACATCCAAACAGAATAAGAATAAGGGGTGTTCGACAAGAGATATTGCTTGAAGATATGCTCAAGGATTCGGAAATACGCATCCAATATGCTTCGAAATACTCAAGCTCAAGCAACTATTGGAAGTTTTCAATCGGACAGAGCGAGGGTCTTAAAAAGTTGAAAATAATTGACAGGAAAAAGGAACTTGAAAATGAATTTAATGAATGGGTGGCACAGGATACAAAAAGACAGGAAAAATACGGTGAGGCACTTACCTTAATTGAGGATGCAATGAAAGAAAGAAGGCCTTATCAGCACGCAAAGGAATATTTATATGAATCATTCTTCAGGGCCTCTGAGATAATACTGCTGGCTTACAGAGCCAGATTACTTAATTATCAGATGTCAGGTAATACACATGAGAATGAATTAGTGGATTCCCTGCTGAAAGAATTAAAGGAATATGGGAATGATCATTTTGCTGACTATAATAAACAAACTGATATGAAAGTTACCAGGGCGATGATTAAACTTTATTATGATAATGTACCTGAAGAACAACATCCTGAATTTTATTCAGTTATTAAAAAGAAATTTAAAAATGACTATGACAGGTTTATTGAGAAAATGTACAAAAAATCGATATTTGCTGATAGTACAAAATTTAACGAATTTATAGAAAACCCTTCAGCCAGAGTTTTATCAAAGGATCCTGCATTCGTAACATTTCAGTCAATTTATAAGGAATATAGTGTGAATATTGAGCAGTTACATGGTATCAACAAGTCACTGGAAAGAGGGCAAAGATTATATTTATCAGGACTTTTAGAAATGCAGAAAGGCAGAAAATTTTATCCGGACGCAAATTCCACTATGAGATTAACCTATGGGATAGTAGATGATTATTATCCCAGAGATGCAGTTCATTATAACTACTTTACTACACTTAAAGGGGTCATTGAAAAGGAGGATCCCGGTAACTGGGAGTTTATTTTGCCGGAAAAACTGAAAGAACTCTATAATAATAAGGATTATGACAAATATGGGATAGATGGCGTTATGCCGGTTTGTTTTACAACAAATAATGACATTACAGGAGGAAATTCCGGCAGTCCGGTTATTAACTCAAATGGAGAAATTATCGGACTTGCATTCGACGGTAACTGGGAAGCGATGAGCGGAGATGTTATTTTTGAACCTGAATTACAGAGATGTATCTGTGTCGATATCAGATATGTTTTATTTATCATAGAGAAATATGCCGGGGCTACTAATTTAATTAACGAACTGAAGTTAATAAACTGAAATTGTTAATTAAATTATTGAAAATATTGGGTTATTTATTATCAATAAATTATCTTGCTGGCTAATATAAATGTCTAATAGTAATTATTTTACAGTTTTCCTGAACAGAAGCTTTATATTATTCACTTATTCAAGTGGAGAAAAATATTGATATATTCATAATATGTCTCATAAGATAAGTATTTATACTGATGGAGCAGCAAGTGGTAATCCCGGGCCAGGAGGTTATGGTGCAGTGTTAATAAGCGGAAATATCAGGAAGGAAATTTCACAGGGATTTAAATGCACAACAAATAACAGGATGGAGTTAATGGCTGTTATAGCAGCCCTGGAAGCATTAAAAAAAGATGGTTGTAACGTGACTGTTTACACTGATTCAAAATATGTTGCTGATGCAGTTGAAAAAGGATGGGTTTTTGATTGGGAAAGAAAAAGATTTAAAAAGAAAAAAAATGCTGATTTATGGAACAGGTTTTTAAAAGTATATAGAAAAAATAATGTAAATTTTTTCTGGATAAAGGGTCATGCTGAAAACAAAGAAAATATCAGATGTGATAAACTTGCAGTCGAAGCATCGCAGAACCCTGAGTTAATTATTGATAAAGGTTATGAAGCCGACATGAATACTCTAATCATGGATTAACAAACAAACGTGATTAAAATAAATTCATGCAGGAAGGAAAGCATTAAGTGGTTGCAGACATTCTTAAATTTTTAAGTATTTTATTTTTAATTAGTTAGTAATTGCAAATACATAAAAAATTAAGTTAACTTTTTATAAGTGTATTTAACTAATAAAGAATAATTACAAAATATTTTGTAATTTAATTATCTTTAATGATTATTAAACTTACAGAAAAATTTGGCAACAATCCAATGGTTCTCAGTTCCCAGAAGGAAGAAATATTAAATTATACCGGTCCTCTCAAGTATGACACTATAGGAGAGTTGATCAATGATCTTAAGAAGAAAGTTCCTGGATTAAATCTTAAGCTTGTGGTATATAAGAAACTGCTTCTTATAATGATTGAATCCCTGGAGAATATTTTAAAATATAATGAGAATTTTGATGCTAACAGTCATATAAGAACACACTACTCACAGAAATTTAAGATTGAAAGAAATAATGAGAGATATTTTCTTATATCCACCAATGTCGTGTTAAATAAGGATGTACAGCGGCTGAAAGATAAGATAAACCAGGTAAACAGCCTGGATAGTGATGGATTGAAAAAATTGTACAAATCTACAATCACTAACGGGCGATTCTCGCGAAAGGGAGGAGCAGGACTGGGATTTATTGAAATGGCAAAGATCTCAACAGAAAAAATACAGTTTGATTTCAAAAAAATAAATAATGAATATTCATTCTATGAACTTACTGTTGTAATTAATGAAGATTATTATAAAAATAATAAATAATGCATGGAATCCTTAACACTAGAACCAACTGAATTTACTCCCGGAATTCAATTTAATATAAGAAGCAATATTTTTGAAATAACCGGGGTTTCAATGCCTGAGAATGCATCAGGTTTTTATACCAAAGTTTTATCGTGGCTAAGCGATTATAAGGAAAATATCAAAGATAATGCAGGAAAAGCAGAACCACTAAAATTGAATTTCAGGCTTTCGTACTGTAATTCAGCTTCATCAAAATTTCTTCTTACAATGATGGAGAAGCTGAAGGAATTGGAAGATATGGGATTGAATTTTGAGATTAACTGGTATTATGATGCCGGGGATGAGATGATGCTTGATGATGGCAAGGATTTGTCAGATTCGGTTAATATACCTTTCAATTATCATGCTATAATAAAATAATCTGTTTATCTGATCAATGATTTCACTTTATTAATAATTATAACAAGTTATTAATATCTTTAATGACTTTTTCAGAGAGGTTATTTGCCTTTTCCATTGTCCGGGATTCACTGTAGATCCTTATTATCGGTTCAGTATTTGAAGTCCTGATATGCACCCACTCATTGTCAAATTCTATTTTCAGACCATCTGTTTCATTTATAGTCTGATTATTATACATAGCTTTTAATTCATTGAATATTGTATTGATTTTTATATCAGGGGACATATTGATTTTCCTTTTAACTATTGCATAATCAGGATAGGTTGCTCTAAGCTCTGAACATTTCTTCCCTGTTAATGCCAGCTCTGAGAGGAACAAAGCAATACCAACCAATGCATCACGCCCGTAATGTAATTCAGGATATATAACTCCGCCGTTACCTTCACCACCTATAATGGCATTAATTTTTTTCATTTCCGCCACAACGTTTACCTCACCTACGGCTGAAGATGTATATATGCCTCCGTGTTTCACCGTAATGTCGCGTAATGCCATGGTGGATGACAGGTTTGAAACAGCGTTACCCCGGGTTTTACTCAGTATATAATCTGCCACGGCAACAAGAGTATATTCTTCACCAAACATAGATCCATCTTCATTGACTATTGCCAGCCGGTCGACATCAGGATCAACCACAAATCCTACATCTGCTTTATGCTTTACCATTACTTTTGAGATCTCTGAAAGATGCTCCGGCAGTGGCTCAGGATTATGAGGAAATTTTCCCGAAGGCTTACAAAATAATTTAACAGTTTCCTTAACACCTAAGGCAGACAACAGTTCCGGTATAATTATCCCGCCAACGGAGTTTACACAGTCAATAACAACCTTAAATCCTGCTTTTTGTATTGCTTCCTTATTAACCAGCTTCAGTCCCAGAATCTTATTTATATGATATTCATTTATTGTATTATCCGGAACAACTGTACCCAGTTCATTTGCCTGCGCATAACTGAAATCTTCATTATCAGCTAGTTTCAATAATTCAGCACCATCGTTGGCAGAAATAAATTCACCCTTTGAGTTTAAAAGTTTAAGGGCATTCCATTGCTCAGGATTATGACTGGCGGATAATATTATCCCTCCGTCAGCTTTTATCTTAATAACGGCCAACTCTACCGACGGAGTAGTGGAAAGTCCAACATCTACAATGTCAATTCCCATGGCAGTAAGAGAGCCGCATACAATACTGTTTACCATATCTCCCGAGATCCTGGCATCGCGTCCAATTATGATCTTCTTTCTTTTACTCTTTGAGTGAATTTTTATCCATTCACCAAATGCTGATGAAAATTTAACAAGATCAAGCGGTGAAAGGTTATCTCCTGCCCTGCCTCCTATAGTACCTCTTATACCTGATATTGATTTAATTAAGGTCATAGTGATATACAAATTATTAAATGTAATTATATTTACTATAAGTTTAACTTCTTAAAATTATTAATATTGCCATAAATAAATATATTAAGAAGGAAAATAATATCCAAGTAAGCAAAAAAGTTAACAAGAACTTGATTTTATATGACAAAATCAGACAAAACAGCGGATAAGGGCAGTGCAGGCAGGCAAAAAAAGGTACGGGATTCTTCGCGCCGGCAGGCCAGGGTAATTAAAAGAAAAACTCCCGATGACAGGAAATATATAAAGGGGCAGGGGAGGAGAGATCCTGACACGGAATATATTCGTTTAAATAAATATATAGCAAGTACAGGATTATGTTCAAGACGCGAAGCTGATGAATATATAAGCTCCGGATTAATTACTGTTAATGGCAAAGTGATCACAGAGCTGGGAATGAAAATCAAACTGGCTGATAATGTGAAATACAAGGGCAGAAGTCTGATTGAACAAAAAAAAGTGTACATTCTGCTAAATAAGCCTAAAGATTATATTACTACAGTTGAAGATCCTTATGCAAAAAAGACTGTTCTTGATATTGTTAGAAATGCCTGCAAAGAGAGAATATATCCTGTTGGTAGGTTAGACAGAAATACCACAGGTGTGTTATTACTGACAAATGACGGGGATCTGGCAAAAAAACTGACCCATCCCAAATACAACAAACTGAAAGTATATCACGTGTTTTTGAACAAATCGTTAAAATCTCATGACATGGAGAAGATAGCAACTGGCATAACTCTTGAAGATGGATTTATCAAGGCCGATTCTATCAGCTATGTTAATGAGAATGACAAAAAGCAGGTTGGCGTTGAGCTTCATTCCGGGAGGAACAGAATAATAAGAAGGATATTTGAACATTTGGATTATAAGATAGTAAGACTTGACAGGGTATATTTTGCCGGGCTAACAAAAAAAGGGCTTCCCAGGGGAAAGTGGCGTCATCTTACAAAAAAAGAAGTTGCAATGCTTAAAATGGGAGTATTCAGGTAATTTCTTTGCGTCAGGAGCCTTTAATTACAGGCGGATACCCATAAAAAGCACATCATCTACCTGGGGGTAGTTTTCTTTCCAGAGATTGAAAGTACTTTTAACATAGTTATATTGTTCCTCCATAGACTTCTGACTAATATCGTTGAGGAGGTTTTTCAACCGGACCATTTTATACTTCTTACCAATAGAACCTCCAAATTGGTCAGGATACCCGTCTGAAAACATATAAATCAAGTCTCCCTTATTAAGCTGCAATCCCTGATCTTCGAATATTTTATCAGCCTTGTCATAATGTCCGCCAACTGAGCTGCGACTTCCTTTAATATATATTTGTTCTGCGTCTTTATATACAATCATCGGCCGCATAGCAGAAGCATATCTCATATAGTATGTTTTCAGGTCTATTTCACATACTACAATGTCCATACCGTCATTAGGTTTCCCTACTTCAATATTCTGGTTTAAAGTATTTCTTAATTCAATATCAAGGCTTCTGAGAATTGATGATGGAGGCTTATCACCTTCCCTCATGCAAATATCCTTAATAAGTGTAGTACCAATCATTGACATGAAGGCTCCCGGCACACCATGGCCCGTTGAGTCAGCGCAAACAATAACAAATTTCCTGGATGATATCTTATCAAACCAGTAAAAATCGCCGCTTACTATGTCTCTTGGCTGATAATAAACAAAAGAGCCGGAAAAGTTTTCCTGTAATTTCCTTATCGGAGGAAGTATGCTTGCCTGGATCCTTTGTGCATAATTAATACTGTCAGTTATATCCCTGTTCTTAATTTCAATCTCTTCTTTTTGTTCAACAACTTCTTTGGTCCTTTCGGCCAGACTTTTTTCAAGGTATTCCTGCAACTGTTTCTGTTTACGTTCTCTTAGTTTAATTATTAAGTATATGACTAATAATACCAATAGTACTGATAATGATATGAACCATGCCGTTTTCCAGACCGGCAGTTTGATTTTCAATTTAAAGGATGCAGGTTTCTCTTCAGCAAGTCCGTCACTATTAAATGATCTTACCATGAAGGTATATTCACCATCTTCAACACGCGGATAAATGACATATTTCAGATTGGTAACTTCTGACCATTCCAAATCATATCCTTCAAGCTTATACTGATAAGTTACGGCATTTGGATCCCTGTAATTCAGACCTGTATATTCAATACGTATCTTATAGGCAGAATACGGCAGTTGAATAGGCCTGGAGAAATTATAAGGCTGATCTGAGATGATAACCTTTGTAATGTTTGTTTTTGGAGGAACAATATTCTTTCTGTCTATTGATTGATCATAAGTCACCAGTCCCTGTGTGGTACCAAAATATACTATTCCGGATTTATCCTTAAAAGCTGCATTCATATTGCAGTCACCTATTATACCTTTGTCAACATCATATACGTAAACAGAATGACTTGAAATATTTATCCTGCTTATACCCAGTCTTTGTCCTACCCATATATAATAACTATCAGAAGCTATAATGCTGTAACAGTAATCGGATTTTAATCCGTCGTCAGCTGTAATATTTATTAAAGTATCTGCTGCAAAACAGAATACTCCCGTACCATATGTTGACGCCCAGATATCACCGTTAATATCCTGTGTGATTGAATTAAATTCAAGTTCTACATTATTAACCGAGTATAGTTCTTTTACTTCACCCCTGTCATCAATTTCATATATACCGTTAGTTTTTGTTGCAAAAAGCAGCCTGTTCTCTGAATCAATCAGGACTTTTTCAATATCATTGTGGGGGAGTCCGTTTATGGTAGTATAATGAATCCTGGTATTATCTTTAATGTTCAGGCAATAAATACCATCCCCGGTTGCCAGGTACAGGATTCCATTATTCCCGGCTATTGAATTAACAGATCTGCCCAGAGAATTTGAGGGGTATTTGTATCCTGTTATTTTTTCTGTAAGTGTATTCATTTTAAACAAGCCATTCTCTTTGGTTCCGATCCACAGAATATTTTTATTATCGAGGTATAAGGCTGTTATTTTATCCTTAGGCAACCCTTTGGATTTGTTGAATATTTTTGTAGTAATGTTCTGTGCATATGTAACTTTGAGCAAGGCAGTCTCACACCCCAGCCATAATACATTGTCCCTGGCAAAAACGGATAAGATATTATTGTTAATTCCATCATCAGGGTATGTGAAAAAGGTAAGTGCTTCATTTAAAAGATTAGCTAATCCCTCTCCATATGTGGCAATCCATATATTACCTTCCCTGTCCTCAAATACATTCTTAATAAAATTACTGGGTAATCCATTGTCAGTGTTGTAGTTGATGACTTTTTCGAAGCCGGAATCAGCATTTCTTTTCTCAAGCTTATATACTCCGCTGCGAAATGTACCCAGCCAAAGGTTCATATTGGAATCTTCAATTATTGACTGAATATTATTATTTATAATGTTAAATTTTACACCTGTTTTTGTTAGTTTGTAAGAATTGTTACCGTTGAATGACAGATGATATAAACCGTCATCCTCGGTTCCAATCCAGAATCCTTCAGATTTTTTACATTTTTTTATAACCTGCACTTTTTTATATGCCAGCTCGTCAATTGCATATTTAAAAGCAGGAGATGATAAATGGTCCTTAAAGTCATATATTGAAAGACCTTCTTGTGAACCTAAAAGGAGTTTGCCATCAATATAGTCTGCCGAGGAAACAGATTTATCATTCAAGCTTTCATCATACCTGGCAATTTCTTTATTATCTTCAACGATAACCAAACCATCATTTAAAGTGGAAATTATAAATACTTTTTTCTTTAATTCAATGATACTGGTAATAGTACTTTTAATCTCATCAACAGTTTTGATAATCTCAAAGTCGGTTCCGTTATATTTACTTATTGTGCCGTCATTAAATCCAAACCATAATATTCCTTTACTGTCTTTATAACTAATATTTGCCACATCTTTAGCCATTAACTGGGATATCACTTTTCTGTCAAATTCGAAACCATCAAAGCTGCAAAGTCCTTCTCCTGTACCCAGCCAGATATAACCGTTAACGTCCTGGTTAATTGTGTATACAAAAGGATGGCAGATTCCTTCCTTAATACTGTAATTTTTGAATTTATAGTTTTGGGCGTTCGAAAAGCTGGAGATTAAAATAAGAATCAATATGTGAACCAGATATTTAACTGACATTTTTTCTGCCATAATTAATATTTTATACTATTCTTTTTCTACACGGATACCGAATTTATATTTAGGTACACCACCAATCGGGATAACATAAAATGGCAATAATTCACCATATTGATTTCGAACATTCACTACAACGTTATTATTTCTTACGAGAGGATTTTTACTTTTAATAAACTGTATATCAAGTGAGGTATTTTTCTCATCTTCAAAGATTTTAAATTCATCATCAACCCATACATCTTCATTTGATACCTGGCTTAACTGGCCTTTTCTGGCTACGGATACTGTGCGGATATAACCGTCATTATCCCAGTCGAAGTTTGACAATTTAACGGAAATCGTTCTGTCATCAACATAAGGGTATATATGAGAGACCTCGTTAGCGTCATTATATAATCTGAATGAATACTCGTATGCAAAGGCATTACCTCCTTCAACCTGTTTATTTTCATTTGATTTAACGCTCATATAATATCTGTATAAGTTCCCGTCATCGCCAACAATACCATCAGCAACGACTTTTATAATATGTGCGTCAAATTTTGACACGTACTCGCCTTCTGTTGGATTAAAAGGGCCGAAAGTATACCACTTTTTATCATATTGCGGATCCTCTCCAAAGGTTTTTGTCGCCAGAAGATTACCACTTTTATAATTCCCTGTGGGCGAAGTTTCCTGGGCATCCTTATGCGAATAACATTCCTTACCGCCGTATACAGAATATGTTGTTTTAGTATCCCATACCCCATTTATCTCATCATATTCACCTCCTATATTCGGATCATATACCCTTATAAATATAGGTTCTTTAAACTCTTTGGGAATTGAGAAAAAGAATGTTTGAGAAAAATCATCATCACCCCAGGAGGTTTCCGAATTTGCACCAAAGGTCATCAGAAATGGTATATTTTCATCTCCGGCCGGAACAGGCTGAGCATTAGCAATGTAACAGACAAATAACAAAACGAGAATGGTTAAAGCATTTTTCATAAAACCTGAGTCACTGTATTTTACATACTTTTCATAATGCATAAAAATACATCATTTAAATACTCTTAAAAATAAAGATATTAAAAGTTTATTAACTAAGTCAATTATTATATATTAAAAGTCACATTAATTTCTTCTGCGTAAAATGACAATATTCTTTGATACGCATATTTTATCAGGCAGAGTATTCTCACCTGAGTTCTTATTTGTAACCCCCAAAGTAATTGTATAAGTACCGGGTCTTCTGTAAGCATGCCTTACAACCTGATTCTTTGTTCTAATACCATCTCCGAAGTCCCAGATATATTTATCAACTTCAAAATCTTTCAAGTTAGTCTGCAGGGCATCCATTTCTATATCAGTGTTTATGATGGCTGTATCAACAACATTAATATATGGTTGTTCAGTTTTTTCGAGTCGCAGATGGTATGTTGCTTCGTTAAAATGTATCTCTCCTGTAAGAGTATCTATAACATTCAGCTTAATGATATATGATGCTGGTCCGTCAAAGCAATGATAAGCTTCCAGTCCTCTTATTTTTGTACCGTCTCCCAAATCCCATTCATACTGAAGAGTGGTAGTATCAAGGTCAATACTTCCTTCTTCGAATATTCTATAACACCAGTTATCTTCTTTTTGCGGGCTGCAATCTGTAAAAGTAGACAGACCTGAAAAGAACTTCACTATATCATCAGAGCCAAAACGGTCAGTAGCAAAATAACCGGTATCCAAGGTTTCATTTATTATCAGGGCAAAATCATTATTTCTGGTATTAAAAGGGACCTGCAGGTTTATTGGTTGTCTCCATTCACCATTTATGGAATCAGCGTAAAAAATGTCCATTCCTCCCCTGGTTCCGTGATTATCTGAAGAAAAATACAGGCGACCGCTGGAATGGTAATAGGGAAAAATTTCACTTCCTGCAGTATTAATTACGCTTCCCAGGTTTTTTGGCTTCCGGAAGCTGCCATCGGGATTTCGCTCGGAGGAGTAAATATCGTACCTGCCAAATCCTCCGGGCATATTTGAGCTGAAAAATAATGTTTTGCCATCGTCACTTAAAAAAGGATAACCACAATTAAATGAATCAGGATTATGTTCAAAGGGCCTGATATTTATCCATCTGCTGCTATCGAGGGTTGCAATAAATATTCCAAAGAAGTTTTCCTTTGAAGTGTCAATCTGTGCCCTGTCAATTATTCCTTTTGTTTTTGTAAAATACAAAGTTTTCATGTCTTTGCTGAATGCTATAGGCCCGGCAACTGATTTACTGGTAATCTCTCTTGAAAATAATTTTGCTTCTTCCCATTTATTTTCATCTTTATATTTTACCATATATAAATCTGTCAGGTATTCATTATTTTGGGTCGTTGTCACAGTAAAAACCTCATTTCTCCTGTTAGAACAAAAAGCAAGTCCATTCTTATAAAACATCGGAGCATATTCTCCATAAAGAGGTGTGTTGAAAGGCAGTTTTCTTATGTTATACGATCTCTGGCCCGGTAAGGCAGTTGTAGTGATAAGCAGAATGATTATTGAAGTATATAATATTTTAGAAAGCAGTTTCATTTATTTAAAATCTCTTAAATCCGGTACTTTTACTTTATATCCAAATTCATACTGCAAAAATAATTCAAAAGCGCTATGATTATACTCATTTATTTCTCCAAAACCAAAATCATATGCAAATCCTGCCCTGAACTGGTAATTTATTTTATAATCAAACAGCAAAACAAATGATTTATTGGTTCTGTATGTTAATCCGCCCCTTAAGATATTCATATAAATAGTATTCACAGTAAGATCGAGCTAATACTTCAGGCTTAATTCGTAGTTCATAAGCACAGATGGCTGAATTTGCCATCTGCTGTTCAGGTAGAATGTATATGCTGAGGTCAGGTAATAACTGTATTTCTTAATATCATGATATGCCTCTAATCCCGAGTTTTCCCCACCGTCCTGATAACCCAGGATAAATGGTATTGAAGCACCGGCATAGAATCTGTTTGTGGTATAATAACAGCCTATACCAAAATTAGGCAGCAGATAACGGGATGTGCTGCTGTTAAAGACAGGATCATAATCCAAATCCAGAATATTCAGATTTCCTGACACGATACCTGCTTTTAATCCAAGTGATAATTTTCCTGATGGCATATTTATCCTGTAGGCGTAATTCAGAAAAGTGCTTGTGTAATTTCTTGCTCCGACTTTTTCATGGGCTAATAATAGTCCCAGAGCTATTTTTGTATTCTTCAATGGTGTATGAGTGCTTAATGATTGTGTATTTGGAGCACCTTCATGACCTATCCACTGATTTCTTGTGGATAAAGAAACGGTAAATACTTCATTACTCCCTGTGAATGCGGGATTAATTGCCAGTCCATTGAAAAAATACTGGCTGTACAGGACAGATTTATCCTGAGCATGTATAGTACAGGCTATAGCAATTAACAGTATGTGTAATATATATCTCATTTATCTTATAAGTTCAACATAACTTCTTATCATCACTTCTTCTTTGCCTTTGACTTTAACCTTAATAATATAAAAATATGTTCCTTCCGGCAGGTCTTTGCCATTATCATTTGTTCCGTCCCAGTATGAGCCATTTCCGTAACTG
>CAZFHF010000050.1:0-14189 GCA_964518655.1 uncultured Bacteroidales bacterium
TATATATTCAGAATGATAACCTACAGGGTATTCAAGTATCACAGGGCAAACGGCCATAATATACACAATGTATTGATTTTTGCAGATGATAATTCGGAGAAGGTTATTGATAATATCGTTAACCATAAAGAATGGGGATTTAGAATTTTAATGATTCTTACAAACTCATCCGGGATTGTGGAAAAATATGGTAATATCATTAAAGTATTTCCGGACAAGATCTCCGTTAAGAACCTGCTTGATATTGATATTATTGATGAGGTTATTTATTGCAAGAGTGATTTTGATCAGGAAAAAGTCAGAAATCTGATTGATACATGCCAGGAAATTGGAGTTACATTCAGACTGCAGTCGGATCTTTCGCCCATGAATGTAGCAAATTCACATCTGACAAAGTTTGAGAATACTCCTTTCATCACTTTCATGAATACACCAAAAAATTCATTAGCTCTTATATGGAAGTCTTTTAGTGAATTCTGGATCTCATTTTGTATTATTTTTCTGTTGTCCCCGTTTATGTTGATCATTGCGCTTCTTATAAAATTTACAAGCAAGGGCCCCGTAGTATTCAAGCAGGAAAGGGTTGGCTTAAGAGGCAGGAAATTTTATATCTATAAATTCAGAACCATGGTTGAGGATGCAGAAAAACAAAAAACCGCTCTTGAAGATAAAAATGAAACTGATGGTCCGGTATTTAAGATAAAAAATGACCCAAGAATAACAAGAGTTGGAAAAATATTAAGGAAAACAGGATTGGACGAACTTCCTCAGCTCTTTAATGTTTTAAAAGGAGAAATGTCCCTTATTGGCCCAAGGCCGCCATTACCCGCTGAAGTTGAAAAATACGAAAGATGGCAGTTAAAAAGGCTTTCAATGAAACCTGGTATTACATGTACATGGCAAGTTATTCCTAACCGCCACGATGTATTATTTGAAAAGTGGATGAAACTTGATATTCAGTATATCGAAAACTGGTCAGTTAAAAAGGATTTCCTGTTATTTTTCAAAACCATAAGAAGTTTTATTAGTGGTACAGGTCATTAATTTTCTTTCCTTTTTATAAATAAGTGAATTATAATATTTTAATGGTATATGCTCCAAAGTATTTTTAAATTTGGAGCTTTTTTTTACGCAAATAAACCAATTTACAGAAGAATTTAATAATTTAGTTAAACCAAATAATATAATTACCGTAAAAGCTAAAAGTTCATTCGGGCTGAAAATCACGGAAATTTGTAATCTAATAAAATAAGAATATGATAAAATCAGGGAAAAAATGGAAAGGTTTAATAGTTTATTCCTTAATTATAACGTTGGTATTATCATGTACGCCAACTAAAAAGTTAAAATATGTTTATACCACCACCGATAAGGTACCCAAGAATCAATATTATAATGACCGGTCAGAAAAGACCATTCAGCCTTATGACTATCTTTATATAAAAATATATAGTCTGGACGAACAAACGAACGCAATATTCAGGGAAAACCAGTATGGAGGTTATGCAACTGAACTAATTAGTTATGCTGTTGATGATGCCGGGAATATCAATTTTCCATTTGTAGGTGATATCAAGGTCAGGGACCTTACAATAAATCAGGCAAAAGAAAAAATCGAGAAATCGCTTGAAAATTACCTTAATAATGTATCTGTCAGGGTTAGATTTGTGAGTAACAAGATTACAATATTGGGTGAAGTGAACCGCCCGGGGCACTATTCATTTTATGATGAAAAAGTGAATGTTTTCCAGGCAGTAGGATTTGCGGGAGGAATAAACACATTTGGCGATAAGACGAAAGTCACGCTTATACGCGAAAAGGATAACAACATAAAATATTATTATCTGGACCTGACAAATAAAGATATTGTAGCAACTGATTTTTACTATCTTTTGCCAAACGATATTTTAATAATAAATCCTATAAATGCAAAATACAGGGAATTAAGGACTTACTCACTATCATTAACATCCGCTATTTTATCAACATTAAGTACCCTGGCTACATTATATGTATTGGTGACTAATATAAAATAAATAAACGTATGGACAGAACAGATGAAATTTTCGAAAGCAACATAAACTATAAGAAATTAGTAAAGAAGCTTTTAAGTTATAAGCAGCAATATATTCTTATCATTATTCTGTTTTTGGTTGCAGCATTTGTTATTAACAGGTATTCGAATATAAAATATAAAAATTATACGACCATATATATAGGTGAGGGTGACAAGAACAGCTTAATGAGCTCCCCTAACGATCTCATGCAGGGTTTCGGAATGTTTGCAGGACAAAATAATATAGAAAATGAGGTGGAAATACTTCAATCATTTTCGCTTGTTAAAGAAGTTATAAATGACAGGGATTTAAAAACATCTTATTACACTTTTGAGAATTCTACGCTGTCAAATCTGCTTTTCAATACACCATTTTGCAGAAAAAGGCAATTATATAATAGTGCCCCTGTAAGGGTTATTATTGATCCCTCGCAAGCACAGGCTATTTACCTGAATTTCAGAATTGTATTCCTCAATGATAATGAATTTATTCTCAAGTCGCCCGGGCAGGATATTCAGATGTATAATTTTATTGATGACGAGATAGTAGCTAATATTGAAAATATCAGGCCTTATGAAGGCAAATTTAAGTTTGGCGACGAAATTAAAACTGACTATTTCGACTTCAGGATAATAAAGACAGATTATTTTAATCCCAATTATACAAAGAATAACAACATATACTTTTATTTTAACAATATTAACCTGTTAACATTAAAGTGTATGAAGAATTTAGATGCCGAGTCGACCTCACAGACATCATCCCTGATAAAAATAACATTTAAAGACAATAATCGTCAGCTGGTTACTGATTTTCTTAATAGTCTTACTTCATTATACCTGGAAAGAAATCTGGATAAAAAAAACAGGATAGCATTGAGCACTGTTGACTTCATTGATTCACAGATATCCAATATCGCTGACTCATTAAATACGGCCGAATCAAAACTTAGAAGCTTCAGATCATCGCATAGCGTAATGGATCTGAGCTTTCAGGGACAACAAATATTTGAAAAGATGAGTGAGCTTGAAACTGAAAAAGCAACCTTAGGCAGCCAGAAAAGATATTATACATATTTGCAGCAATACTTAAGGGCCAACAAGAGCATTGATGATCTTCTGGCTCCATCATCAATGAAAGTTGTCGATCCGATCCTTACCAATCTTATTACCCAGCTTATTACATTAAATGCAAAAAGAGTTAGTCTGGTTAAGAATAATACAAATCCCCAGAATCTGTATTTGTCAGATATTAACCTGCAAATAGAAAACATTGTTAATACCATTAAAGAAAATGTCAATAACTCATTAAACTCTCTAAATATTTCACTTAATGAAATTGATTACAGGATATCCAGGCTCAGTTCTCAGATCTCACAGATGCCCAAGACTGAATTACAGCTAAAAGGTATAGAAAGAAAGTTCAAGTTAAACGATAATATATATACCTTTCTCCTTCAGAAACGTTCTGAAGCTCAAATTGCAAGAGCATCAAGCATGCCTGATTATGAAGTTATCGATCCTGCCCGCATCTCAGTTGCAGGTGTTGTATCTCCAAAAACCAAATTGAATTACATTATTGCGCTATTTCTGGGCCTGCTTCTACCTACTTCATTTATTATGGCCAGGGATTTCCTTAATAATAAAATTACAGAAATTGAAGATGTTGATGCTTTAACGAAATTTCCGATTCTTGGCAAAGTATTTCATAATATCAGACGAACTACTTTAATAGTTAATGATTATCCAAATTCATCTGTTACTGAATCATTTCGTGCAATAAGAACCAATTTTGAATTTTTCTCGGATGGAGGAAGAAAACAGGTTTTACTGGTAACTTCCGCAACCAGTGGTGAAGGAAAAACCTTTTGTGCTATTAACCTTGCACTGGTATTTGCATTGAACGGCCACAGAACAGTCTTACTGGAATTTGACCTTAGAAGGCCCAAGATACATAGTGAATTTGGAGCAAGTAATATGATCGGTATAAATTCCTATCTCATAGAAAAAGCTGTTATTGATGACATTATAATGCCCACTCAAATTGAAAACCTGGATTTAATATCGGCAGGGCCTGCTGCTCCTAATCCCGCTGAATTGATCAGTTCGGAAAGAACCGGTGAATTCATTGATAAATTAAAGGAGATGTATGATTATATTATTATTGATTCAGCACCTGCAGGAATTATTACAGAAACATACCTGCTGATGAAACATTCAGATATCAACATTTTCGTAGTCAGGATGAACAAAACCGTGAAAGAAGCATTCATAAACACCACGAGAGCTTTTGAAAACAACAAGTTTACCAATGTTTCCGTTCTGTTAAATGATGTTAATATTAAAAGGGAAGCGTATAAATACGGTTATGATAATAAATATTACACTGATGACAGAAAAAAAGGAATACTGGCCAGGTTATTCAATAATAAACGAAAAGCGTCCTGACATATTCTTAGAATAACCAGGCTACCTGGGCAAAAGTCTTAATCATTTCAGGGTTTTGTTCCACTGCCGAACCAACAACAACAATATCGGCGCCGGCTTCAAATATGTCCTTGATATTGTCACGGGTTTTTATACCCCCTCCTACTATTAAGGGAATTGATATATTTTTCTTCACTTCAGTAATCACGTGTCTCTTGATTATATTTACTGAACCACTCCCTGCTTCAAGATAAATAAGCTTATTCCCCATAAGTTCACCGGCAATAGCCGTTGCCACAATAAGATCGGTTTTGCATGCAGGAACAGGCTTTGTATTACTTATGTATTCAACAGATGAAGTATTCTGTGTACCAATAAGTATATATCCCGTTGGTATTATCTCCAGTCCGCTATTCTTGAGATATGAAGCGGCAAGTACATGATTGCCTATAAGATAATCCGGGTTACGCCCTGATATTAACGAAAGAAGAAGTATGCCGTCCGCTTTATCTGAAAGTTGCATAAGGTTTCCCGGAAATAAAATAACAGGTACTTTGGAATTTTCAGTTATAGTTTTAATAATATCATCTATAAAACCGGAAACCAGGCTCCCTCCAACAAGAATGAAGTCCACTTTCGACTGGTTTGCTATCCTGATTGTCTCAAACAAAGTCTCTTCACCTTGCTTCCCCGGATCTATAAGTACAGCAAGTTTCTTGCCTTTTTTCAACATAAGTGAATTATAAATCATGCCTTTTAACTCGTTGTCCATACTATTATATAATTATTGATGGTGAAATATGAAAGTCTGAATCTTTCATTAATATATTTATTATTAACCCTTCCATAAAGCAGACCTTTATTACCGGGTTTAAATGGTTCAATAGTCAGATTTTTCTTAAAATTAATATCCTGCTTATCACATATTTTATAAAGTGCTTCTTTCGCACACCAGTGAATATATAAATGAAATTTATTTTCATTTTCGTCGTTGGAAATAACTTCATCATCATTAATAAATCTTGATGCAATCTTACTGATTCTATGAGACATATACTCCAGGTCAATTCCAACCTTTCTTTTCTCACTAAGTAATATTGATGTTAAGTTCCTGGAATGTGAAATACTAATATTATATGAATAGTCTTTAATAAAGGGCTTACGACTTCCATTATAAGTAATTGACAGATTTTTCCCCGTAATTTCCTTTAATAATACCCTAACACTCAGCCATTCAATCTTCCGTAAAGGATTTTTAAAGCTGTTTAATATCCTTATATCCTCAGGTATTAAAGATAGCCTTGAAAGCAGGAATTCATAATCTTCAGCAATTTCCCAGATTCCAAGTAGGCAGTCTTTATATATATGCTCTTTAACAATAAGCCCCATATTATTCGCAATAATAGAAAATTAGTAATCCTGTCAATCCCATTTAAAGGTTTCCAGTAAATATTCAATATCTTTTTTATAAAAATCTATTACCGGAGCCAGGGAATCTTTATTAGGTTTCACATTAAAATATAGTGCGCCGCTAAGAAAATGCCTTGTGCTGTCTGTAATGAAAAAATTCACTGATGAGGCTGTATTCCCCTTAATATCATACAATATACCAAAAACCCTTCTCTCGGGAAACATAATAGGGTTTTCAATTATATCATCAGCTTTTATTATGTGCTTATATGCAAGTGTTCTTATATCTTCAATATGTTTAGCCAGATTATTATTAAGAGTCTTATAGGTTATATAAATCTCACCCTTGTTAGCCGGGAATTCAATATCAATCCAGCATGGTTCAGCATTATATCCATTATAGTTAACTATTACTCCGTATACAGGATATTCAAATGAGTAACGGCAACCACTTATGTACTTCTGATACTTTTTTTCGGGAAAGTCAATCCTGAAATACCCTCTCGGCTTTGGCGTAAACTCACTATTACATGCTGATAATAAACACAATATAAGAATAATAATCAGCAGCCAGGTTATAATGAATTTTTTATAAAAAACAATATGTATTTCCCTTAGCATCATTGTTTAAGGTACATTCACTTTGACATGGATTTTTTTAATCCTGCGATTATCAACAGATATGATTTTAAAAATAAATTTCTTATAAGATATCTTATCACTTTTCCTGGGTAACTCTCCCCGCAACTCCAGTATCAATCCTGCCAAAGTATCTGCTTCACCCTTAATATCATCAAATATGTGCTCATCTATATTAAGAATCTTATAAAAATCATTCAGGAGCATTTTACCATCTATGATGTAATTATTATTATCAATCTTTGTATAGATGGCTTCAGGTTCATCTGATTCATCGGTAATCTCACCAAATATCTCTTCAAGAATATCTTCAAGAGTGATTATGCCGGAAGAACCGCCATATTCATCAACTACTATTGCCATGTGGATCTTATTTGTCTGGAATTCTTTCAGCAGGTCATTGATTTTTTTGCTTTCCGGGATAAAATAAGGCGGCCTTATTAGTGTTTGCCATTTAAATGAATTCGATTTATGAATGTGTGCCAGAAGATCTTTGATATATAAAACACCCCTGATATTATCAAAGGTTTTTTCATAAACAGGAATTCTTGAGTGCCCTGATTCAATAATAACTGATACGAGTTTTTTAAAATTTGTTTCAATATCGACACTTATTACATCTACCCTGGATTTCATAATCTCTTTAACATCAATATTCCCGAATTTCACAATACCCTTTAATATCTTCTTATCTTCTGTGATGCTATCCTCGGTTAAAGCCAAAGCATCCGATAGCTCTTCGATGGAAATATTTTTTCTCCTCTGTGCGAATCTTCTATTTACTATTGATGTTGAATAAATAAGAAATGTACTAATCGGGCGGAATATCTTTTCAGAAATTTCAAGGGGCTTTACCATAAGTTTCGAAAATTTCAAAGCATATCTGTTTGCATACACTTTGGGTAATATCTCTCCAAAGAACAGCAATAAAAAAGTAATTACTACTATTTGTATAATAATCCCGAATGTTGGTGAATCTGAAAAATCAAATAGTGATGTTGTAATAAAAGCAGATATTATGACAATGCCGACGTTTATAAAGTTATTTGCAACGAGTATTGTTGCAAGCAATCGTTCTGGCTCTCCCAGTAAATTCAGTATAGCATTATCACTTTTTATGTTTGATTTCTTCAACTTATTTATGTCTGAGGGTGATAAAGAGAAAAATGCTACTTCAGATCCTGAGACCACAGCTGATGATATCAGCAAAAACAATACTACAATAAATGCAATAAAAACCTCAAAAGAAAAAGGCCTAATAGTAATTCCGATACTAGTGATTATTGCCGAATAATAAGGTTCTGTTTCCAAATCAGACAGGTAAAATTTAATGACACTACCTATTAAAATGGTAGGTCATCTGCTTCTTCTATTTCTTGATCGATGTTCTCTTTATTATCTGAAGATTTTATTTCTTCGTGTTCCCGAGGCTCAGGAGATTCATCAGTCTTTTTACTTAACAATTGAATGTTGTCTCCCACTATTTCTGTAGTATATCTTTTATTTCCATCCTTATCGTCCCAAGATCTCGTTCTGATCCTTCCTTCAATATAAATTTGAGTCCCTTTCTTTATATATTTCTCAGCAAGTTCTGCCAGACCTCTCCATAATACAATATTGTGCCATTCAGTAGTTGTGACTTTTTCACCGCTTTTGTTTTTATATACCTCACTTGTTGCCATACGAAAATTGCATACAGGAGTGCCGCTATCCAGATAACGGATTTCGGGATCAATCCCCACATATCCAACTAAAATTGCTTTATTTACTGACATATTTTTTAGGATTTAATTATCAGGTAAAAATACAAAAAATAATTTTAAATCAAGTATTGTTCATATTTTCAACTATGTATTTATCAATAATCTAGGGTAATGATTTTGGCTTATTAATTCCGAAAATATTATATTTTGTCCGGAATATATTTTTCATATCAACATAGCAATCAGATATATTCAATGAAAATATTTTAAATAAATTTACAAATAATAAGAAAATTAATGTATTAGTATTTTATTTATCGAGATAAAGTATATATATTTGCAACTCATAAATGAAAAATATTGTAATTTATTGATAATTAAAGATTTTAAAAAATGACGAAAGCAGATATTGTAAATGAAATCTCAAAAAGCACTGGAATAGAAAAAGTTACTGTTCAAAAAACAGTGGAAGCCTTAATGGAGGCAATTAAAGATTCTCTGATAAGTAATAAAAATGTTTACTTAAGAGGATTCGGTAGTTTTATAGTAAAGAAAAGAGCTAAGAAAACTGCAAGGAATATATCAAAAAATACTACTATCATTATTCCTGAACACTTTATTCCTGCTTTTAAGCCAGCTAAATCTTTTGTTAACAAAGTAAAATCAAAAGTCAAATAATTCTCAACAACACTTATAGAAATGCCGAGCGGAAAGAAGCGTAAGAGACATAAAATGGCAACTCATAAACGTAAAAAACGTTTAAGAAAAGACAGGCATAAAAAAAAGAAATAGGTTTTTTATAACAAACAGTTTAGCTTTCTGATATAAATCTAAAGTTATATTTATACTTTTTAGGTTTATTCTGTTTTTTTGTACGATACTCTTTTGCCATATAATTTAATTAGATGGAGTAGTGAATAAGGAGCTTATCATTGATGTTACTTCCTTAGATATTAATATTGCCCTTTTAGAAGATAAAAAACTTGTCGAATTAAATAAGGAAAGAAGTAATGTTCAGTTCTCAGTTGGTGACATATATCTGGGCAGGATAAAGAAAGTAATGCCGGGATTAAATGCGGTATTTGTTGATGTAGGTTATGAAAAGGATGCATTTCTTCATTATCACGACCTTGGTCCACAATTCAAATCACTTCGCAACTATCTGAATCTTCACCTGAAAAAAAAGGGCAGACCGCCTTCCATGCAGAAATTTAGGCGTGAAGGTGATATCGACAAAAACGGAAAAATTTCAAAAGTGCTGTCAGCAGGCCAGCTGGTGATGGTACAAATTTCGAAAGAACCTATTTCTACAAAGGGCCCGCGGTTGACATCTGAAATTTCAATTGCTGGCAGGAATCTTGTTATTATACCTTTTAATGACAAGGTATCTGTGTCACAGAAAATCGAATCATCTGAAGAAAGAAACAGGTTAAAAACTCTTGTACAAAGTATTAAACCTGAGAATTACGGTGTAATAATCAGAACTGTTGCTGAAGGAAAAAAAGTAAAAGACCTTGATAATGAACTTAGAAACCTGGTTCGAAAGTGGGAATACTCATTTTATAACCTTAAAGAGTTAAAACCTCCGCATCTGATAATTGGTGAATTAAACCGAACATCAGCTATACTGAGAGATATGCTGAATGTTACATTTAATAACATACATGTCAATGATGAAACAATATTCAGGGAGATTATTGATTATATAAGTACTATAGCACCGGAAAAAGAAAAAATAGTAAAACTATATAAAAGCAGTACTCCCATTTTTGAATATTTTGGAATTGAAAAACAACTAAAATCATCATTTGGCAAAACCGTCTCATTTAAAAACGGTGCATACTTAATAATAGAACATACTGAAGCACTTCATGTAATAGATGTTAACAGCGGAAACAGGTCTAAATCTGCAGAAAACCAGGAAACCAACGCCCTGGAAGTTAACCTTGCTGCAGCAGACGAGATCGCAAGGCAACTGAGACTCAGGGATATGGGAGGAATAATTGTCATTGATTTTATTGATATGCATTCATCAAAGCATAAACAAATGGTCAACGATAGAATTAAAGAAGCAATGTCAGCTGACAGGACAAAGCATACTATACTACCCCTGAGTAAGTTCGGATTGATGCAAATAACAAGGCAAAGAGTAAGGCCTGAAATGAATATCAGTACAAGTGAAATATGTCCTGCATGCGGCGGAACAGGTGAAATATCCCCCAGCATACTCTTTATTGATAATATTGAAAATCAAATTTCTTCTATACTCCAAAACAGAAAATATGAGAATATAACTGTTAGAGTACATCCATATATTGCCGCATATATAAACAAAGGATTCTGGTCAATACGACGAAAATGGAGATTTAAATACAAATGTAAAATTAAAATTATTCCTGTTTCTTCATATGATTTCCTTGAATATCATATTTTCGATCATTTTGATGAGGAAATATTACCATAAAACTATCCGTTAATTTATTTGTTTGATATACATTATATTTGAATAATCATCTATATATGTTAATTTATTTATAAGCATATTTTTAATAGCTTTGCTTGATATTATTTAAACCACGAAGAAGCAAATCAATGAAAAAGAATATATTAATGTTATCGGTATTTATTGCTTTAAGTATTGCTGTCTGTTCTTCGCAAGTATTTAATCCTGTTAAATGGAAATACAGAATTGAAGAATCAGACAATGAAAACGCTGACTTATATTTTACTGCAAAAATAGATAAGGGCTGGCATTTATACGGTTTGAATATTCCGGATAACGGTCCGGTTGCAACATCAATAACATTCAAAGATACAACTGCATTTGAAATACTTGGAAAGCCGGTCTCACTGAATAAGCCCGATATCAAGTATGATCCTTATTTTGATATGAATCTTGAATTATTCAGTAATGAATTAATGCTTAAGCAAAGGATCAAGAAAAGAACAAAAAGCAATTTTCAAATTACAGGCTACATTGAATTCATGTCATGTGATGATCAAAGATGTTTACCTCCAAAAGAAGAAGAATTCAGCTTTAACGTAAAAGGAATAAGCGAAGAATCATCGGCCCTGGATAATAGCCCGGTAAGAAACAAACCGGATAGATACTCTTCAGGTGATAAAAAAACATTAGATATTGATACATCCAACATGTCTGATGAATATGGTTCAATATCAGGACAAAGTGATAAACCGGATATTACACCGGAGAAAGATAATAAAGTTGAATATGTTACAGATCCTGATAAAAGATCTCTTATAGGGATTTTAATAATTTCAATCCTTGCAGGACTTGGAGCATTAGTCACTCCCTGCGTATATCCAATGATACCAATGACTGTTTCATTTTTTATGCGAAGCAACAAATCCAGGGTGAAAGCTGTTTCTGAAGCTCTTGTTTTTGGTATATCGATCATTTTTATTTATACATTCATTGGAATACTGGTAGCAATATTTAAAAATCCAAATGCTGTAAGTGCAATAAATACTCACTGGATTCCTAACTTATTGTTTTTTATAATTTTTATAATTCTTTCAGCTTCTTTCTTTGGAATGTTTGAAATCATTCTGCCCGGAGGTTTAACAAACAAAATTGATAAACAAGCTGACAGAGGAGGTTATATAGGTGCTTTTTTTATGGCTCTAGCTATGACACTGGTATCATTTTCATGTACAGGACCTATAGTTGCTTCTCTTTTGATCAAAGCCTCACAAGGTGAAGTCCTGGAGCCTGTGATCGGCATGTTTGGCTTTTCATTTATTTTTGCTGTTCCCTTCACATTACTTGCAATATTCCCTTCATGGCTGAAAAATATTCCAAAATCGGGCGGATGGTTAAACTCCGTTAAGGTTTTCCTTGCATTTATCATGCTGGCCTTTTCGTTTTATTTCCTGAGCAAGATTGAGCAGGCATACCACATTAATATTCTCAGCAGGGATCTGTTTATTGCTCTTTGGATAGTTATCTTTTCTCTGTTGGGATTTTACATCCTTGGAAAAATTAAATTCGCTCATGACAGTGATGTAAAGTATATTTCTTTCCCCCGAATAGTAATAGCTATAATATCTTTCTCATTTGTAGTTTATTTAATCCCGGGATTGTTCGGAGCTGAATTAAGAGGAATTTCCACACTTATACCACCCCTGGAAAATCAGAAGTTTAACCTGGTAGAAAAAATATTACTTAATAAAGAATCATCAGTTGAACAAGGATTAAAATCCGAAAATCCTTTATGTGGCACACCGGAATATTCTGACTTCCTGTATTTACCTCATGGTCTTGAAGGATATTTTGTTTATGAAGAGGCTATTGCCTGCGCCAAAGAAAGAAATAAACCTTTATTCATTGATTTTGCCGGACATTACTGTTCAAACTGTAAAAAAATGTATAATAAAGTATGGTCAGATCCTGAGGTGCTGAATATATTAAGAAATGATTTTATTATTGTTGTTCTTTATACTGATGATAAGACAAAACTCCCTGAGGATAGATGGATAAAATCTGCAATTGACGGAAAACTAAATAATACCATAGGTAAAATTAATGCAGATTTCCAGGTGGCAAAATTTAAATCAAATGCTTTACCACTCTATGCCATCGTCGATCAAAGTGGTAAAATGCTGACTCAAAAGCTGTACACATACAATCCGGATACCGGAGATTTTATTAAGTGGCTTAAGGAAGGAAAAGGAAACTATAAGCCTGCATTCCAGAGCACAAAATCAAGCAATAATTTATGAGATGAACCTGTGTAAATGATACGGTATTTTATTCTATCCTTGGTGTTTTATAGAGGATCATTGTTGTGGATTTCTTATCTGAAGCCCTGAAATAGCCTTTTGCTCCATTACTGACATTTGACGGGACATCTGCAGGAGGTCCGTCCCACGGGCTTCCCCTCCACTTTGTTTCAAGCATCAAACCTATTAAAAAAAGATAATATTCCCTGGAAATAGAATACATTACCAGTTCTACCTTTGCCGAGTCAGAAAGAATATCGTCATCATCTATAAAAAATATCTCGAAATCCCTTATATAATTTCCGTCAACAAACTCATCATCTGTAAAAACCGTTTCAAAAATAGTGTCAGTATAAAGAACATCATCTATATAAAGATCCCATGAATAATACTCTCCCACTCCTTCAGGTTCCATACCGTAATAAAGAATATCATAACCGTAGCCATATCTTTCCATGCTAAAATCCAGATGATTATAATTAACAGACTGTTTTATCGAGTCAATTTCGGGCAATGGCCATATTGATTCTGTTGCGCTGTATTCAGTGCCGTCATTAAGTCTTATATTTAATGTATATGTTTTACCTGTTTCACCATAAACATTTGAATCTGTTCTGTAAATGCCTGGTTCATTAATATTTTCTGTTAATATAAATATCTCCTCACCGTCATTAATACTTACATCGGCTCCGGTTACCATATTTTGTAATTCTCTTTTAAAATAATCTCCTGTCCATGACAACCTAACCTGGTGAGCTGTGGTATCAGTGGTCAATAGTCCTTCAACAACCAGGTTCCCTTCCGAATTACTGTTAAAGCTAACATCCATAAACTCCTCACATCCGGCAAGGATAAAAAACAATATGAACAAATAAAATCCCGTCTTCGTCATTTTTCTATGTAATTAAAATTTAAAATTAAAAGTCAGAGAGGGCACGATTGGGAAAAGGTATAGTTTCACTACTTCAATATCCGGATTTATCGAGGTGCTCTTTCTTGCCGTTGGCGGTTCTTCATGCCTCAGGCTCTTATCCCTGAAATATACGGCAAATGCATTGTGCCTGTTGTATATGTTGTATACTGACAGGTTTGTATTACATTCCATGCCCAGGAACCTGTTATTATATGTCAGTGAAGCATCCATCCTGTGATAGTCGGTTCCCGGTATTCTCACCGAAAGTGGTATTCGCATACGCGTCGGCGAGGTAGAT
>CAZFHF010000051.1:0-14162 GCA_964518655.1 uncultured Bacteroidales bacterium
CCTTTAATATACTTTCCCTTTTTAAGAGAGTATTCTTATTGATGATCAATAAACGGAGTAATTCAGCCTCCCTGTATGTCAGCCTGATTTCATTTTCTGTACTTATCAGCTTCAGATTAGTAAAGTCTAATGTCAACTCGCCGATTTGATAATTTTGATTATTAATATTATTTATTATCCTGTTTCTTTTAAGAAAAACCTCCATTTTAAGATATAACTCTTCCATACTGAAAGGCTTTACCAGGTAATCGTCAGCTCCTATCATAAGTCCGCGAATCTTATCTTCCTGCAATGATTTGGCAGTTAAAAATATTATTGGAACATCCTGGTTAATCTTACGAATTTCCTTTGCTACAGTGAATCCGTCATTCTTTGGAATCATTATATCTAACAGGCAGATATCAAAATCTTCCGTTCTGAATATTTCTAAAGCCTTTTCTCCGTCTTCACAGTAAGATATTGAATAACCCTTTCTCTCCAGGTTTTCTATAGTAATATAACTTAATGTTTTATCATCTTCAACATACAGAACTTTTACCTCCCTGTCATTCGTTTGATTCATTTCCATTTATTATATATTACTTAAGTTAAGCAGTAACAATATTTTAAAATAATGGCTCATATAATAAAATGTTAGTTTATTATACAGTAATATGCATGACGAACCTGCATCCTTCTCCTTCTTTGCTTTCAAGTTTTATTTTCCAGCCGTGGGCCGATATAATCCTTCTCACATAACTTAATCCAAGGCCAAAGCCTTTTGTGTTATATACATTTCCTGTTGGTACACGGTAAAATTTTTTAAATACTTTTTTGTGGAATTCTTTGGGAATTCCTATTCCGTTATCAATAATAATTAATTCTATTTTATTCTGTAAAGTATTTGTTACAATAGTAATTTCAGGGGGTTTAGCGGTATATTTCAATGAATTATCAATAAGATTGAATAGTACATTTGTCAGATGATTCTCATCTGCTGATATTAACGGATTAACTGCATTTAATTTCAAATGAATCCGTCCTTTCTTATCTTTCAGCCTGACATTGAAATTTACTGTTGTTTTTCTTATCAGCTCATGAAGATTTATTTTTTGTTTATTCAAAAGATGTTTTTTTGTATCTGCATTTGTCATCTGCAAAATATTATCAACCTGGTCTAATAACTTCTGACTTTGCTCATTTATAATACCGGCGTATTTGCTAATTCGTGAAGGTTCATTCTTAATATTCCTGTCGGATAGCACCTCAGCAGATAATTTTAATGACGATATAGCAGTCTTAAATTCATGTGTGAGATTATCAATGAAGTCCTTTTGTATTTCTGAAAGTTGCTTCTGTTTCATAATGACAAACTGGCTATATCCGAAAAACACTATCACTATCAGAAGAATTGCAGTAAGAATATACCATATTCCTAAATCAGAGAATAAATGATTCTGGCGCCCGGGAAAGAATACTCCAAAATAATATATATACTCATCATATTTAGGAAGGTTTTTCCTTGCTTTGTAATCCTGTTTGTCACCGGATAGCTTAACATAATTACCGTAAACCATCCTGTCAGTATGGCAATCGTATATTCCATACTCAAAATCGAGATTTAAATTTAACTTTTTTAATTCCTTGATCAGATAATACTCAAGCAATTCGGCATCTATTATTTCATTAACATTCACCAGGTAATAATTCGATGAATACTGGTAAACAACATTTTCATATGGCAGGGTAGTATTGTTATATTCACTGAGAATCTCAGCAACATTTCTTAAAGCTATCTGAATCGATTGATTTAACTGTCTTTCTCTTAAATTAAAATCCTTTTGAAGAAGATATACCTGTATGACTATTATTCCTATGATGGAAATAATGCCAAGTATAATTGTTAATCTTATTGTATTACGCTTCATTATGCTAAGTTAATCTTTCATATTGTGGTTAACATATCGTTAACAATTCATTAACAATTTTTATGATTTCATTAACTAACAAAATCCTCTTCACATCGTATTTTTGTATAAATAAATGTAGTAAAAAGTAATGTTAAAATTAATAATCTTTAAAAGTATGAAATCAAAAATATTAGCATTAATAGTTTTTATAACAGGAATTTTCTTCTGTGGTTTCGCAATAGAGAACATCCTTCCTGTGAATGATGGGGAAACAAAAGCCAGTATTGAATGGAAAGAAACCACCCATGATTTTGGAAAGATCATTAAAAATAAACCTGTAAGTGTGGAATTTGAATTTAAAAATAACAGCCTCGTTCCTTTGGTTATAAATTATGTAAGACCTTCATGCGGATGTACTGTAGCAGATTACCCTAAAGAACCTGTTAAACCGGGCAAGACTGCAGTAATTACTGTTGGTTTTAATGCCAAAAGCCCCGGACATTTTACCAAGTCAATTATCGTTGGTTCAAATGCTACTGAAGGTAACACCACGCTATTTATAAAAGGTGAGGTTGTAAATAATTAATGTTTTTCATTAAGCAATTGAGGATATTGTTCTTTTTTACTATCCATGGTTTCAGGCTTCCTGAGCAATTTTACATACCTTCCGGATAATAAAAATAAGCATTGAAATAAAGTGAAATTCTGATAAATCAATGCTTTATTTTTATTTCTTTGATTTGTGATTTTTTTATCCTATTTTTCAACTAAATTGAATGATACTGGTCCGGTATTATTTTCATTATAATTAATGCTTTTAGCACTTTTATTTTAATAAAATTCAATATAGATGGAAAATACAGAAGTAAGGAAAAAAAGCTTTGGCACAGCCCCGGTTTTTTTTACTGCAATATCAACAATTCTCGGGGCAATACTTTTTCTAAGGTTTGGCTTTGCTGTTGGCACATTAGGCTTTGCAGGGGTTCTGGTGATTATCTTTGTTGGTCATATTGTTACTATACCTACTGCCCTGGCAATATCTGAAATAGCAACAAACCAAAGAGTTGAGGGAGGAGGTGAGTATTTTATTATATCACGTTCTTTCGGGCTTAACATCGGAGCTACTATTGGTATTGCATTATATTTCTCACAGGCTATAAGTGTTGCTTTTTATGTTATCGCATTCACTGAAGCATTTGAGCCGTTATTTGACTTTATCAAGGCGCGATTTGATTTTGATCTTCCCCGCCAGGTGATAAGTGTCCCCTCAATGCTACTGCTTTCTCTTCTTATATTAAAGAAGGGTGCAAATCTCGGGGTTAAAACTTTATACGTTGTTGTAACTTTACTGTTGATCTCGCTGGTCTTGTTCTTTTTAGGGGAAACCGGGTATTCTGAAACAAATGAGGTCAGGCTCTATTCATTGGATACTGATGCAATGAAAGCTTCTTTTTTTATTGTTTTTGCTATATGTTTCCCTGCTTTTACCGGAATGACAGCTGGTGTCGGATTGTCCGGTGATCTTAAAAATCCCGGAAGATCCATACCCTTAGGTACTACAACCGCTACGATACTGGGAATGATCATATATGTATTTATCTCATGGAAACTGGCAACTTCTGCCAGTCCTGAAGATCTTACCAATTATCAGCTGATAATGTCAAGGATTGCATTATTAGGGCCATTAATTATTCCATTGGGTTTGGCTGCTTCCACATTATCATCAGCAATTGGCTCAGTAATGGTCGCTCCGCGTACATTGCAGGCCCTTGGACTGGATAAATCACTTCCTTTCAGGAGAGTGAATTTAGCAATGGCAAAGGGCAAAGGCGAAACAAAAGAACCCTTTAATGCTACTTTTATCACATGCCTGATAGCCCTGGTTTTTGTTGCGCTGGGAAATGTAAATGCCGTGGCAAAAATTATATCAATGTTCTTTATGGTTACCTATGGCTCTATCTGCCTGATATCATTTCTTTATCATTTTGGAGCTGATCCTTCATACAGACCTGTTTTTAAATCCCGCTGGTATATCTCCTTTGTTGGTTTTATTATGTGTATATGGCTTATGTTCAAGATCAATACAGGTTATGCGCTGGCAGCTATAATAATTATGACATTAATATATTTAATAATAAGTTATGCTCATAAGGAAAGGGGAGGATTACAGAATATTTTTCAGGGAGCAATGTTTCAGCTTAGCCGTAATATTCAGGTCTTTATTCAAAAATCAAAAAAAGCAGCCACCGAAAGTAAATGGAGGCCTGCAGCAATATGTATTTCCGATGCCTCTTTTGAACGGGATAAAGCACTAAGCTTATTGAAGTGGATCTCATACAGTTACGGGTTTGGCACATATATGCATCTTATAGAAGATTATTTTTCAAAAGCATCAAATATTAAATCCAAAGAAATTCTGGAAAAACTTATCGAGCAATCCGGCGAGAACAGTAATGTTTATGTTGATACAATTATCTCGCCTTCATATACATCAGCTATAGCCCAGATAATTCAGCTGCCCAGCATTTCAGGACTGGAAAATAATATGATGATATTTGAATTTGATAAAGAGAATCCCGTAAACCTTAAACAGATTGCTGAAAACATATCGCTGGCAAAAGCAGGTAACCTGGATATTTGTATCTTGGGATCCTCAAGGAGAAACATACATTTCAAACAGGGAATACATGTATGGATAAGAAGTATTGACATTGAAAATTCAAACCTGATGATTTTATTAAGCTATATCATCCTGGGACATCCTGACTGGCGTAAGGGAAAAATAAACATATTTGATATATGCTAAGAAGAAGAAATGGAGATGACGAGGGTATATCTTATAGATTTAATACAAACCGGACGATTACCCATTGCACCTAAAAATGTTGAATTGATAAAAATAGAAGAGAATATCAGCCATAAATCAATAATAAATTCAAAATCCAATGAGGCGGGACTAACAGTCATCGGGTTTATGGAAGAACAACTAAAGTATTACCAGGAATTATTTACTGGCTATAACCAGATTGGAGATATTCTTTTTATAAATGCTGCGGGACAGAAACAGATTCAGTAGATTTTAAACCAATGATCTCATTATGGAAGAGTATTTTTATAATTTTTTGATTCTGAGATGAAAGTTTCCTATCCACATATCCTGGTCATCTTCGGAGCATCAGGAGACCTTACCAGGCGAAAATTAATCCCTGCGCTTTATGAACTCCAAAGGCAGGAGCTTCTGCCGTCAAATTTTGTTATCCTGGGTGCAGGAAGAACAAAACTTAATGACGAGCAATTCAGGATGCAGATACAGGATGGCCTGAAAAAATATGCCTCTAAATATAAAAGTAATACCTTATCAGATAGATTTTTAAATAAGCTGTATTATATTTCTATTGACACTGGAAATACTGCTGACTATGAATTTTTAAAAAACAGGCTTTTGGAGCTCGATACAAAGTATGATACGCAGGGTAATTATATATTCTATCTCGCAGTACCACCGGTTTTATATGAAATAATACCACAAAGCCTTTTTCATGTCGGACTGACTTTAAATAATGATTCAGGCTGGAAGAGACTGATAATAGAAAAGCCTTTTGGATATGATCTGAAATCATCCAGGGAATTAAATAAGAACCTGCTGAAATATTTTTCTGAGGACCAGATTTACAGAATTGATCATTATTTGGGTAAAGAAACCGTACAGAATGTTATGGTGACAAGATTCTCCAATGGTATTTTTGAACCGTTGTGGAACAGAAATTATATTCATCATGTTGAAATAACTTCTGCTGAAAGTGAAGGTGTTGAAAACCGGGGAGGATATTATGACAGCTCAGGTGCCTTAAGGGATATGGTACAGAATCACCTGTTACAGCTGGTTGCCCTGGTAGCTATGGAACCTCCCACTATTATTGGATCAACCTCCATAAGAAACGAGACACTTAAGGTGTTTCAGTCAATACGTCATATCAGGACAGACGAGGTAGAAGAACATGTTATCAGAGGCCAGTATACAGGATCAGTAATTAATGGTAAGAAAGTCAGGCCATACAGAGATGAACAAGGCGTAGCACCGGATTCCAGAACAGAGACATACGTAGCTTTAAAGCTTTTTATTGATAACTGGAGATGGGGAGGTATACCTTTTTATATTAGAGCCGGAAAACGATTACCTGCAAAGTTCACTGAGGTTGTTATTCATTTTAAGCCAACTCCCCATAAGCTTTTTTGTTTTAATGAAGAACTGTGTAATGCAGAAAACCAGCTAGTTATAAGGATTCAGCCTGATGAAGGAATGTTTTTAAAATTTGCTATGAAGGTGCCGGGAGTGGGATTTAATGTCCAGGATGTAAATATGAATTTTCATTATTCAAGCCTGTCAAATAAAGATATCCCGGAAGCCTATCAGAGATTACTGCTGGATTGCATGCAGGGGGATTCAACATTATATGCCAGGGGTGATGTGATTGATGAAGCATGGAGGTTTGTAAATCCTATATTGAGAGTATGGAATGAAAGGCCGGAGGTTCCCGTTCATGATTATCCCTCTGGTACATGGGGGCCTAAAATAGCTGATTCCTTTATCGAAGGACAGAATATGACATGGAGGTACCCATGCCAAAACCTTACAGACATAAACAAGTATGGTGAATTATAATAATTTTAAAGTCTAATTATTCAGTTATTTAGCGATGAATCCGGATATTAAAGTGTTTAATAATGGTTCTGAACTTGCTGAAGAGCTTTCAAACGAATTTCAGAGATATATAAAACAACTGGCTGAGACGAAAAAGAAGATTAATATTGCTCTTTCAGGGGGCAACTCGCCGGTGACACTTTACAGACGTCTTGCAAGTTATAATTCAATCGACTCAAAGAAAATTGACTGGGAGTTAATTCATTTTTACTGGGGAGATGAAAGATGCGTTCCTCCAAATCATCCGGAAAGTAATTATGGGATGGCTAAAAAATACTTTTTAAGAGCCCTGGATGTGCCTGAAGAAAACATACACAGGATAAAAGGGGAAGCAATGCCATTTGAAGAAACACAGGTGTATTCCAACTTTCTCATGACAAATGTACCCTTGAGAAATAATTTTCCTTCATTTGACTGGATATTCCTGGGAATAGGAGAGGATGGCCATGTTGCGTCAATATTCCCTGATCAGTTGACATTACTCTTCTCTGATAAACTTTGTGAAATTGCTGTACATCCTCAAACAAAACAGAAAAGGATCACATTAACAGGAAAAGTACTTATCAATGCGCGCCGTATAACATTTATAGTTACCGGTGAATCCAAAAAACAGGTTGTGAAGGAAATAATAAATCAGGAACCTGCGGCTAAAAGATACCCTGCCAATTTTATAAAACCTGTAGGAGGAAGATTGGACTGGTACCTTGACAGACAAACTGCACAGCTTATAAATCAATTGTAAACAAAACTATGCTGTTAGTGAACGGATCAGCTCAGTTCATCAAATAGCAGTATTTTCAGTCAAATATTATTACCATATATCATTACTTTTATAAGTTATTTAAGAAACCCTGAAAAGTAATGAAGCCCAATAGTCAACCTTTGATATTTATCGTTGACAGTAACCGCTTATATCAGAAGTTAATTATTCAATATTTTGATATTGCAGATTTTTCAGATATTTTGACATTTACCAATGCAGAAGACTGCCTGAGATTTATTGATCTTAAACCTGATATCATAATTACCGAACTATATTACTGTGGTGAAGGCATGACAGGTATAGATCTGTTAATGAAGATCAAAATCCTGAGCCCTGCAACAAAGGTTATATTCCTTACCGCATCAGGTGATATGGAAGCTGCAGTAAAAGCCGTAAGGTTAGGTGCAGTTGACTTTATAACAAAAAGTGAGATGGCATTGGATAAATTACGTATAAGAATAAATCAGCTGGTTAAATACAGCAAAGAGGTTGAAAAAGTAAATATCACAAGTATTAAAATTGCCGCATCAATTGCTGTGGTACTTGTTATATTTATCAGTCTTATTTTCCTTTACAACCGCTGGTAGCCTCATCCTTAGGATTTTATATCATTCTATTATTACTGTATGGTTATTTTATCTTGTTTATAGTAAGATCATTATTGTATTTAAGAAAATATATGGAAATATTCTCAAAACCACCTTTATTATTTATCCTCTTAAAGATATAATCCGATTGCATTAATTCAATATTCAGGTAATCAATACAGCGGGGAAAATCATTGCCATATTCCTTAAGAGCCTTAAGAAAATAAAATACAATATCATATCCCAGAAAGCTGTAATTATATCCTTTGTTTTTAATTATATAAGGTTCATAATCATATATTTTTCTGCATTTATTAATAAAGGATTTCGTGTGTTTATTATTATAATTTACGTAGAACGGGGTGTATAAGATAAGATCGAGATTATGTAAATATTGGATATCAATATTTTTCCATGTTTGCCAGACAGGATTGCCAAAGAGTATAATGTCATAATCTTTCTGATACTGGCTAAGATTGTTAACAGCACCAATTACATATGCTTCTTCTGTTGACTCTATGAAAACAAGATTCTTCCTGTTATCTGATAAAGCTTTTAAAATATTTTCACTTAAAGTATCATTGAACCTTACCTCCTTGTAAATTATATATTTAAAGGTTGAATCAGAATAAAAATTAGAAAAAAGCATTTCCCTGAAATAGTCTATTTCTTTTATTGAAAAACTATCTGTATTATGAATGAGAATAATATTCTTATCATAATGGTGGGAAATATAATCCGCCCATATTTCCAGTTCGGTTTTTCTGGAAGGTATAATCTGAAAAAGAAAAGGATTATCCTCCAGTAACTCAGTACGTGTTGACAGGGGAGAAATAATAAAAATCCTGTTCTCAAGGGCAAAATCAGCTACCAGTTTAACATTTTCAGTATATACAGGTCCAATAATAATATCAGGATCAAAAGACTGCAGTTCTGTTATTATGTTTTTTACAGTATTTGTATCTCTTTTCGTATCTCTTACCAGCAGGTCTATTGAAAGGCCTGTATTTCTGAGTGAATCAATTGCCAGCAGTGCTCCTTCATAAAATTCAATAAAATTAGCACCTTCAGAGACCTTTCTTTTTATTGACTTATAGTGCCACTTATCTATTATTAACGAAGTGTCACTATCATATTTCTGCATCTCTTTAAATAAATTGCTGTAAAAAGGCAACAACAGTGCGACTTTAACTGTGGCTTTAAATCCCCTTACTGTGTCACATTCATGTTCAGTAAGAGGATAAATATACCTTTGTAGAAAAATATCAAATGAGTCAGTAACTATTTGCAGGCTATCAATATACAATATCCCACGTCTTGGAATTTTTATAATCTCGCCGGCTTTTAAACCCCATCTTAGTTCTTCATTGTAATTGATTATTTCACTCAGCGGAACTCCGTATCTTACAGATATATTATATAATGTATCACTCTCATTTACCCTGTAATAAATAAATTTATTGTCGAAATCAGGAGTTGTCAATAGCCTGTCAATGGTTTCTTTTTTAGGAATTTTAATTAACTGCCTTGATTTGATTCCTTCTTTAGCTTCAGGATTGAATTTATAAATAATGTCAACAGGTACGTTATATTTTTTTGACAGAAAATATATTGTTTGTCCTTGCCTGACTTTGTGATAATGAAAATCACTTTTATCTAATTCATCCTGTAAAATTTCCGCAGGTTGGGTTCTGTCAATAATAGGGATCTTTATTGCCTGGCCGGGTTTGATCAAATTAATCAATATACCCGAATTTTCATTTACTATGTCCTGCTCAGTAACACCATATGCTCGGCTTATGGAATATATTGTCTGTCCCTCACGCACTGTATGTATATAATACAGCTTGCCGCCGATAATAACCTTTTCTGATGAGCGTACTACCTCATCGGAAGGCTGCTGTGCGATCAAAGCCTGGTAGTGAAAGGACATGATCACTAATAAAAGCAATCCGATGTGGTATGTGGCCTTGTTTTTCAAAATTATTTGGTATATGATATTCGAGGATTACGGACTTATAACGATTGCAGGTATGATTTTATGTTATTCTCTATTCTGCTTAATATATTATCAGTCTTTTCCCTTAAAAATGATTCACCTGTAATATTCTCAAACAGCTCGATATATCTATCCGTTATCTCATTAATGAATTCATCAGGCAGTTCAGGCATAACCTGGCCTTCCAGACCCTGAAAATTTCTTTCTATAAGCCATTGCCTTACAAATTCTTTTGACAATTGTTTCTGGTCCTCACCTTTTTTAAGCCTGTCAATATAACCATCCATATAAAAGTATCGTGAAGAATCGGGAGTATGTATCTCATCAATCAGGAATATTTTATTGTCTTTTTTACCAAATTCATACTTGGTGTCAACCAAGATAAGGCCCTTTTCAGCAGCCATTTTTGCTCCTCGTTCAAATAGTTTATATGTATACTCTTCAAGTTTGAGATAATCTTCCTCAGGTACAAGACCTGTATCTAATATCTCTTCACGGGAAATATCCAGGTCATGTCCTTCTTCAGCTTTTGTTGCCGGTGTAATTATAGGTTCGGGAAATTTCTGGTTCTGAACCATACCTTCCGGCATAGGAACACCACTTAAAGTCCTTTTACCGGATCTGTACTCTCTCCATGCATGCCCGGTCAGATATCCCCTGATGACCATCTCAACTTTAAAGGGTTCGGCAATATGCCCGATTGTAACCATAGGATCAGGACTGGCGATTTTCCAGTTTGGTACAATATCTTTTGTTGCATCAAGAAATTTTGATGCAATCTGATTGAGAACCTGGCCCTTGTATGGAATACCTTTTGGCAATACTATATCAAAAGTTGAAATCCTGTCAGTAACAACCATAACAAGGTACTTATTTTCTATATTGTAAACATCCCTCACTTTTCCGACATACAGCCCCTTTTGCCCGGGAAGATTAAAGTTTGTTTTAGTTATTGCTTCTGCCATAATAAAATCAGTTATTAATGTTTATATTAAGTTACTATCCTTATTTAATTATATACTATGATTCTTTATTTTTGTTCATTACTTTGCTGAATGCCTGTACAATATGTTTAACCAGGCGGTGTCTTACAATATCCCTTGAATCAAAATCTATTCTTGATATTCCTTTTATATCCTTTAATAAATTCAGCGATTTTACCAGTCCTGAGCCATGTTTCTCAGGCAGGTCAATCTGGGTGATATCACCGGTAATAATATACTTTGTATTTTTCCCCATCCTTGTCAGGAACATTTTCAGCTGGTTGACCGTTGCGTTCTGGCCTTCGTCAAGAATAACAAAAGCATTGTTTAATGTTCTGCCCCGCATAAAGGCCAGGGGGGCAATTTCTATAACTTTTTCTTCAATATACCCGCTAAGCTTTTTGTGAGGTATCATATCCCCCAGTGCATCATATAATGGCTGTAAATAAGGATCCATCTTTTCTTTAAGATCACCGGGCAAAAAGCCCAGATTTTCACCTGCCTCAACAGCCGGCCGTGTTAATATTATTTTTCTTACTTCTTTATTCCTTAATGCCCGCACAGCAAGTGCAATAGCCGTATAGGTTTTTCCTGTACCGGCAGGACCTATGGCAAAAAGTAAATCATTGTTCTGATATTCCTTTACAAGTTTTTTCTGATTCACTGTTTTGGCGGTAATTATTTTTCCGTTATTGCCATATATAAGAACACTGTCATCGTGATCATTTAATTTATACTGTTCTTCATCCTCAGTACTGAGAATATTTTCAATGTCATCAATTGTCAGTTTGTTCTTTTCATGAATGAAGTCAATTATATAATCTATCTTTTGTTCGAAAATACCTATCTCTTTATTTTCACCCAGGACCTTTAATTCGTTTCCCCTTGCGATTATTTTGATTTTGGAGAAGTGGGATCTGATTTTTTCAAGGTTGGCATTGTTAGCGCCGTAAATGGTTAACGGATCAATCCCCTCCAAATATATAGTTTTTTCAATCATAAATATTTGAGAATAATGCTTACTTTTGGTATTCACAAAATAACGGTTTTTTTATCATAAATCAATATTGATTTTAAAATACGTTTAAATATTCCTGATGCAAATAATTACATTAACGAGCGACTGGCATAAAAATGATTTTTATGTTGCATCAATTAAGGGCAGGATTTTAAGCGAATGTCCGGATGTAAGAATTGTTGATGTTTCACACCAGATCCAGGCTTTTAATATTTTGCAGGCAGCATTTGTATTGAAGAATTGTTTCAGGAACTTTCCTGACGGGACAATACATATTATTGCTGTTAATTCTGAGCCGGATGATGAAAAGCCCCTTGTTCTCGTTAAAGCTTCGAAGCAGTATTTTATTGCCTGTGATAATGGTATATTCGGACTGTTGCTTGATGATCCGCCGGATGAAATATTTAAAATCAATGCAAAACCCGGTGATATAAATACCTTTGTGGAATTAAACATCATCAGTAAAGTGGCATGCCAGCTTTTAAAAGGCAAAAAACCGGAAAGTATAGGCATTCCGCAGAAAACCCTTAATAAGCACGTGCCTGTATTACCTGCAATAGATGAGTCATTAATCAACGGTACTGTTATTTATATTGATTCATACAGGAATGCTGTCACCAATATACCAAGAGAATTATTTGAGAGGATAGCTAAAAAGAGGCCCTTTGAGATATTTATTCAAAGCAATCACTATCGGATAAACAAAATCAATAAAACTTATAACGAGACTTCAGCAGGTGAGATGCTTGTAATTTTTAATTCGGCTGAGTTGCTTGAGATAGCAATTAATAAAGGAAACGCAGCGGACCTGCTGAACTTAAATACAAATTCTGTTGTAAGGGTAAAGTTCTATTCGGATAAATAATTGGACACTGTTGCTCTGAACAGATTCTGTTAATACAATAATAACATTTTAATATTCGGATTTTTTTATTTTTTATAAACATCGACTAATGGAACAAAAACTTAAGTCTATTGAGAGGTTGTTAAATATAATGGATGAACTGCGGGAAAAATGCCCCTGGGACAGGAAGCAGACATTTGAAAGTTTAAGAAATCTTACTATCGAAGAAACATATGAACTGGCGGATGCCATTCTTGAGGATGATAAAAAAGCCATCAGGGATGAGCTTGGCGACCTTTTCCTTCACCTTGTGTTCTATGCAAAAATAGGTTCAGAAACAAATGATTTTGATATAAAGGATGTTGCTGATTCCATATCGGAAAAGCTAATATTCAGGCATCCCCATGTTTTTGGAGATACCGATGTTAAGAACAATCCCGAGATTGTGAAGAAAAACTGGGAAGAGCTGAAAATAAAGGAAGGCAACCATTCCGTGCTCGGAGGTGTTCCCGGATCACTGCCGGCAATGATAAAAGCTAACCGCATACAGGAAAAGGTAAGGGCAGTAGGATTTGACTGGGAGGAGAGAACACAGGTATGGGATAAGGTGGCTGAGGAGCTGGATGAGCTTAAATCGGAAATAGAAAAATCTGAAAGGGAAAAAGTTGAAAGTGAGTTTGGCGACTTGTTATTCTCATTAGTAAATGCAGCACGCCTTTATGATATCGACCCTGAAACAGCACTGGAAAAAACTAATAAAAAGTTTATAAAACGCTTCAACTACCTCGAAAAAAAAGCTAATGCCAGCGGCAGGAAGCTCAAAGATATGACCCTGGATGAGATGGATGAGATTTGGGAGGAAGCTAAAGGGAGAAGCGGTTGCTAGTTACAGGTAATTTATGTGTTATGAAATTTCTATCAGCTATATAAATCACAAATCTCAATATCCAGATAGCAAATAAATCACAAATTCCAATTTTAAAAAATTTCAGATAAACAGCGTGTTTTGGGCATTCTTTTTACAGTTCAAAGTTGTACATTTTTTTGTCATTTAAAATAAGAATGGTAATAAAGTCTTTCCAGATTAAGGAATGAATGCATGGAAGGAAACTACTTATGAGTTACATGATTTATCGCAATATTCTCGCTGTGAGCGTACGGTTAAATATTTTGTTTTTTAATATTCAGGAGTATCTTATTTAAAGCCCAACAGAAAAGCCAAAAGAAAAGTATTGAAAATAATATATAATTGTACAAACAAGAATTTTAGGAATTTATGTCTAAAAATATTTGATTTTTATTCTAATATTTATATTTTTGGTTTTCATATGTGATAAGCTTAATGGGAAGCGTTTTGTGGAAATGGATAATAATAAA
>CAZFHF010000052.1:0-13329 GCA_964518655.1 uncultured Bacteroidales bacterium
ATCCTTCCCTGCCCCTTTAAGATTTTAAAAGAAAGTTCCAGTCGTTCAGTCAGACTATCAAACATTATGTTATTATTTAAATTTTCTTACAGTACAAAAATACATATATGTAAATTTTATAAAAATATATTATGGATATGTAAAAATAATACAAGTATATTATTTGATTATTACATCCTGTCAGGTAATTCTATACCCAGAAGATTCATTGCCGTATTGATAATCTTTGATATCATCAATGATAAAACCAGCCTGAAATTTCTTATATCTTCATCTTCAGCCTTCAAAATTGAGTAATCGTGATAAAACTGATTATATTCTTTAACCAGTTCATAGGTGTAATTAGCCAGTATTGAAGGATTGTAACTAATGCCCGCATCCTTTACATTTTCAGGAAATACATTTATCAATTTTAACAAAGATTTTTCCTTCTGTTCTATTTTGACGGATGTGCGGACATTTTCAGGCAGGTCAATGTTGTTCTCAGCTGCTTTCCTGAGCACTGATCTTATTCTTGCATAGGTGTATTGAATGAATGGCCCGGTGTTCCCATTAAAATCAATTGATTCTTCAGGATTAAACGTCATGTTTTTAACCGGATCGACTTTCAGAATATAATACTTTAATGCTCCGAGGCCAACGACTCTGAAAATATTTTCCTTTTCCTCATTCGTTAATCCTTCGAGCTTTCCAAGTTCTTTTGACATTTTACGGGCTATCTTTATCATTTCATCTATAATATCATCTGCATCAACAACCGTCCCTTCCCTTGATTTCATTTTGCCTTCAGGCAGTTCAACCATGCCATATGATAAATGATAAAGATCCCTGGCCCACTTAAACCCGAGTTTATCAAGTATCAGAGCCAGAACCTGGAAATGATAGTTTTGTTCGTTTCCAACAACATAAACATGTTTATCGAACTTATAATCCTGCTGACGCATCTGGGCTGTTCCAATATCCTGAGTAATATATACCGAAGTCCCGTCAGAACGCAACAGAATTTTCTCATCCAGCCCTTCGGCTGTCAGATCAACCCATACCGAACCATCTTCCTTTTTCAGGAATATTCCCTTTTTCAGTCCTTTCATTACAGTCTCCCTGCCAACAAGATATGTATCTGATTCGTAATAAATCTTGTCAAATGCCACCCCAAGCTTATGATAAGTACTGTTAAAACCGTCATATACCCAGCCGTTCATTTTATTCCACAGCTCTATTACATCAGGATCTCTGGTTTCCCATTTTCTGAGCAGTTCCTGTGCTTCAATTATCAGAGGGGCATTTTTTAACGCTTCATCTTCTGACTGCCCCTGGTCAACCAGTCTTTTTACCTGTTTTTTATACTCTGCCTCAAATTTTACATAATAATCACCAACAAGATGATCTCCCTTCTTTCCTGAAGATTCGGGAGTTTCGCCCCCACTCCATTTTTGCCAGGAAAGCATCGATTTACAAATATGTATTCCTCTGTCATTGACAATGTTTGTTTTTATCACCTTCTTTCCATTGGCTTCAAGAATATTGCAAATCGAGAAACCAATGAGATTATTACGAATATGTCCAAGATGCAAAGGTTTATTTGTGTTGGGTGAAGAATACTCGATTATATAAGTTTCAGACTTATCTGCGTTATCATTATACCCATAATTTGCTTGAGAAATACAGTAATTCAAATATTCAAGGTAAAAACCATCATTTACAGTAAGATTTAAAAATCCTTTAATAACATTATATTTAAGTACCCAGGATAAGTTTGAAGTGAAATACTTTCCTAATTCATCACCTGTCAGCTCAGGATTTTTTTTAGATATTTTCAATAAAGGAAATACAACCAGTGTGATATCACCTTCAAATTCTTTCCTGGTGTGCTGGATTTGAATTAGCTTATCATCCGGCTCTTGCCCGTACAGCAATTTTGCTGCTTTTTTCAAACTTTCGCTGAGTAGCTTGTATATGTTCATTTTTTGAATTTTCCCCTATTACAACACGGACACAAAAATAACATTTGAAAAGGAAATCTAAAGAAAAAACTTTAATTAGATATAATGATAAGGTAATTAAAAAAAGTTAAGATGAAGAAGCAAGGCTAATCCGGAGGAGTAGAAGAGAATAGAAAGGAATAGGGTAAAAAGGAGGAGTATGGAAATGTGTAAAGGATGAGAGCAGTAATTAATTAATTGAACATAAGTAGCCCAGTTTGTAAAGATCGAAGAAAAATATAAATGGCCTGTTATTTATAAGATAGTTATATAGTTTTTTCTCTGTTTTCCTGAATAGAAATCTTAAGAGTCTTGTTATTCCTATTTTTCGTAAAAAGTTGAAATAATGAAGTAATGTTATGTCTTTTATTAATACCTTTTCATTTCCATTGGTTTTCATTATTTTTCTTAAATTTTTAATACCTTCTTTTGTCTTTTCCAGAAACTCGTGGTTTGTTTCGAGCCCAATATGTATCAAAGGATTGTCAATATGTTTAATTATAATATTGTTTTTTTTCAGTTCGTAACCAAATAATGTATCCTCATGGCCGTAGTTGGTTATTGTTTCATCAAATCTCACTTTATCAAATATAGGCCTGGAAATTATAAAATTATTGGTCATGAAAGATTTATTTGGTTCCGAGTTTCTTGAATGAGCTGAGAACTGTTCACGTTTGATACCATGCAGCCATCGCAAATAATAATTGTTGTCAGCAGGTTTTTTCGGTTCATATATTCTTCCTCCGCAAATAACAATATCTCCGTTGCATATGTCAACATAGTTCTTAATATAGTCGCTGTTATATATTTCTGAATCACAATCAATAAATAACAAGTAGTGAAATGATGCGAGATCAGCAAGTTTATTCCTTATCCTCGACCTTCCAAGATTCTGATACTCTTCAATATACTTTACTTTACCAAGTTCCTTCAGTGTTCTGTTTTTTATTTTATACTCATCTTCGGAGGCATCGTCAATAATAATAATTTCAAAATCAATATTTGCTGTATGTGCCTGATTATTGAGGGCTTTCACCAGCCTTGTAATGTCAAAATTATAAACTGGAATAAGAATTGAAAGCATGGATTAATATGTGGGTTTATAAATAATCAATAAGGTATAACGACAAATAATGTCAATTATTGCTAAAACAAAAGAATTATTAATGATTCTTAAGTTCAGGGATTTATTATAAAATATAATAAGCCTGGATTATTAAGCTATAACAATCCTATTTTGGCAATTCATTGTCTTTAATAAGAACACTGAATATAAATAAAACGACCGCTGAAGCAGCAAAAATTATCAGCAATGATGTCATTATTTTCTGTACAATATTATTCAGGTCAATAATCTCCCAAACACCTAATACTGCAATTACAGTAAATATTAGCACTAATACTATTAAGATATAAGATACAACTTTTTTAACCGACTTATCCATAATTAAAAATTTTAAACTTGTTAAATAAATCAGGATTTTCTTAAATGCAAAGTTAATTCATATATTGAATTACAATTAATTTTGTTCCTGTTTTTAATATAAATCCATACTATGCGGTTATTATCTTCCTGTATTACAACAGATATATTGTTTGCATTTTCATCAGATATATTGTTTGCATTTTCATCACTGACTTCATAACCGATACGCTCAAGAGCTCTTTGTGTCCAGTATCTTAAAATTCCTTCTCCTGAGAGGTTGATTTTTTTAAATTTCTCCCGGGAAAGACGGAAATCGCCTTTTTCTATATCAAAATCCAGGCGTGAATTTTCAAACAGCCGGTATATATCACTTGATATTATTAAATCTTCAGGAGCACCTTCAACGATTTTATTATTTTCCATAAGCCATACTTTATCAGCTTCCTGTAATGCAATATTCAGGTCGTGGGAAGAGAAAATTATTGTTTTGCCTTTATCTACTGTCAGTTCATTCAGCAATCTTATAATCTCATATCTATTAGGCAAATCAAGAAAAGCAGTGGGTTCATCAAGTATAATGATCTCGGTATCCTGTGCCAGGGCTCTCGCAATCATTGCTCTTTGCCTTTCACCGTCACTCATCTCGTTTAATACTTTGTTTGCCAGGTGGCTGATTCCAACGTGATTAATAGAATCGTTAATAATCCTTATATCATTTTTATTCAGCTTTCCTATCCAGCCGGTATGGGGAAACCTGCCCAGGGACACCAAATCGAACAGATTAAGATTGCTGACCCTTACTATCTCAGTTGAAACAAAACTAACCAGTTTAGCAAGATCCTGTTTTTTATAATGTTTTATATCATTATCCTTAAGAAATACATTTCCACTCAACGGCTTCTGTAATCTTGCTATAGTCCTCAAAAGAGTGCTTTTACCTATGCCGTTTTTTCCAATAAGTGCAATATTTTCACCCATTCCTGCTTTAAGGTTGATATTGCTGAAAACAGGCTGTTTTATTTTACCGGAACCTGAATATCCTATGGTAATATTATCAAGTGTTAGTATATTATCAAGGCTGTTCATTATTAATTTAGTGCTGATATTCTTTTGTTTTTTATTATAATCCAAATAACAACCGGTATGCCTAATAATGCAGTAACAGAATTTATTGGCAGTGTATTGTCAGTCCCGGGCAATTGGGAAATAATATCACTTAGCAGTAAAACAACTGCACCAGCTACAACAGTACCAGGAATCAGGTAGTAATGATTGGCAGATCTGAAAATAATCTTTACAATATGAGGCACTGCTATACCTATGAATCCAATTGGTCCGCAGAAGGCTGTTATGCTTCCTGCGAGTATGCTGGTTGATATGAAAAGTACAATCCTTGAAAACTGAATGTTTATTCCGAGGGTCCTGGCATATGTTTCTCCCAGTAGCAGTGCATTAAGAATCTTGGAAAATATGAATGTTAAAAATAACCCTGCAGCAATACACGGGATAAGGATGTTTAACTGTGCTTTAGAAAGGTTACCCAAACTACCCATTGACCATATAACAAATGCTTTTAGCATGGACTGGTGGCTGAAGTATTGAAAAATGCTCACTATTGCTGATGCTGCACTCCCAAAGAGAATACCCAGTATTAGTATTGTCATAATATCCCTGACTCTTAAAGATACTGCCAGGATTAAAAAAAGTACCAGTCCTGAACCTATCCATGCAGCAATTATCTGGGCCCAGCTGCTAAAATAATGTATCGATCGGTTTGTAAGAAATGATGAAAATCCCAAAACCAGGATAGCAACACCAAGACTTGCTCCGGAGCTAATACCCAGGACATATGGACCGGCAAGAGGATTACGGAATATAGTCTGCATTTGAAGCCCGCTTACTGACAATGCAGCCCCTGCCAGAACTGCCGTTATTGCTTTTGGCAACCGAAAATCAAAAATTATTGCTGTCCATATGCGGTTTCCGCTTTTTCCTGATATTAGTACCTCAAAAACTTCTTTAACAGGAATCTTCACTGATCCGATAAACAGATCCAATATAAAAATTATACATAGCAACACCGTAATACATAACAGCAATATTAATGCTCTCTTGTTATCCGGTTTATTCAAGGCTTAATTGGTTATAATGAATTAATAGTATCTATAAAGATCCTGCGGATGATGAAATTTACATATTTAATGTGAGTTAATAAGAAAATGCTTATTGAAAATATGGATCTCATTTTTTGGGTTCAGCCTTGACTTTTTTCAGATCCTTTAATTTATCCATAACAGGCATAAGCTTTTCATTAACATCTTTAATAATGCTACTGAAGTATTGTTTAGGCTTGGTATTACTCTTTTCCTTTCTTAACAAGTTTATCCTGAGATTTATTTCACTGCTCTTTTTTAAAATCTCTTTGATTATTATATCAACTTTATCTGAGCTGATGTCAGGATTGAAATGCTGAAAAGTCAGGCATTCGTTTACCAGGTCATCAGTTAATTGTTTTATCTCTTTCTTAAGTTTTCTGATTTTTGACATATCGTGATATATTAATTATATTTAGTTGTTTCAGCAAAATAATATCAAAGTAATATATTTTAATCCAATTTTTTATAATATTTAAGATTATGCCCCGGTAACAAATCAGGATGTAAAATATAAATAATATCTGAAAGTATAACATCCGGTTCTACAACACCTGTTTCGTAATATTCATTACCCCCAAATTTATTTATTTTATTATTATTATTAAAAACCTTTTTATCTCTTAGAGCCGGCAGGTTTTGAAATCTACTGTCAAGTTCCAGTATTTCTCCGGTATTATTAACTATTCCTGGATTTAGCCAGAAATCTGCCGTAAAGGCTTTTTCAAATACAGCTTCCAGACTTATTGGCTGGCTATCCCTGAAATTAAGGTTGTTCCATAAATAATAACCTCCGGCATCATCGATTAATTTTGCTATATAACTTTTACTCCCTGATATGTACCATGTACCTCTCCAGGGCAAACCCAGCAGTACTTTTGGCTTCTTGCCAATATTTCCGGTTATTGATACCAGAGTATTGTATTTATATTCGACAGAATCAAATTTTTTTACTGCTTTATCTTCCAGATTATAAAACGCTGCAATAAATTTGATCCATTCCATTTTTGCCAGGGGAGTCTCTTCAAGGTATTCAGCAACAATAACAACATTGATATCCAGCTCCATGAGTTTATTAATATAAGCAGATACGGAACCGGAAACGCCGTAGACAAATACAATATCCGGTTCCAAATCAATAATAACCTCATAATTTAAATTACTGCCATATCCTACGTCTTTAACTTCACCGTTTTTTATACGTTGAAAAATATCGTTATTTGTAATATATTTTTTACCTGATATGCCAATTACCGATTCTTCTGCATCGAGAAAATTAATAAAACCTATGTGAGTAGTGGATAAACATATTACGCGGCTAACAGGTGTTTTTATATACTGGTATCCTTTATATTTTTTATTTTCCGGTAATTGTTTGCCCGCCAGGGCATATTTGAAATTAACATTTTCTGCTCTTTGCCATGGATTCTTGACTGTCAGGAGAGTATGATCATGGTGAACTTCAATATCAAATCCGGTGGCATATTTAACTGAAAAATCAGATCCGGATCTACTGGATTCTAATTTTTCGTCATTATAAAAATTAACTGATTTATCTCTGCACCCCTGACTAATCAGGATTATCAGGATAAGATAAGTAAACCTGGACATTAATAATCAAATTCTTTATAGTATTCTCCTTCCCTTTGTGAGGTTTGTGATTCAAAATATTGTGCAGTTATGGGTTTACCATTTACTGAATATTCCCTGCCTCCCCAGTTTGTAAAGTGGACCATACGAAATTCCTGTGCTTCTCCCTTTCTTATTACCACATATCTTTTGATAATTTTATATTTTTCTTTGTATGTCTCAAGTGTAATACCCTCAGGATAACTTCTTTTAAGATCTGACAGGTACTTATCCCTCTCACTGTCATTTTTAAAATTAAGCTCTGCCAGTTTTTTCCCGGAACCTGTTTTAGCAGGTGATGATGATTGTGATGACGTTTGGTAGGATGTTGACGATGTTGTTTGTTTTGCCAGTAACTTCATTATATCGTCTATCTTGGATATCCTTTGCTTTGGATACACTTCCATGGGCTTCACTTCAAGGGATTTCTGGTAGTATTCTTTTGCAGCAGTGTAATCAGCGGCATCATAGGCTTTGTCAGCCAGGGCAATATATGAATTGTATTCCCTGTCTTTTTCAAGATTTTCCTGTCTTGTTTTTTCCTGCTGTGCCAGGATATTATTAATTTTTGCTATTTGCTCACCGGGATATAATGCATCAGGTTTATAGCTTAATGCTTTATTGTAGTTTAGCATTGCATCCTCATATTTTTTCTGTGCAAATAAGTTATCAGCAAGCCTTATTGAACTGTTATAGGCATCTTCTTTGGCTTTTGCGTCAGTCTGAGCTTTCAGTTCGGCAGCAATAAGCCTGTCTATTTCACTGATCCTGTTTTTTGGGTACATTTCGTCAGGCTTAATTAACAGGGCATTACTATATTCAAGTTTGGCATTATCATATTGCTTTAACCGGAAAAATCCATCAGCCTTGCTGATGGTCAGTTTATAATCATTTTCTCTGGCTTGTTTTTCGGCCAGTGCTCTCTCCTGTTCCTGCATAAGCTTGTTTATTTCAATGATCTGTTGTCTGGGATAGCTTTCCTGCGGAAACATTTGGGATGCCCGTTCATAGTCAAGTTTTGCATTATTATAGTCTTTTGTATTCATCGATGCATCAGCCTTTGCGATTAACGCGTTATACTGGCTTTTTCTTGCCTTTTCAGATGCCATACGCTGTTCCTCTTGTTGCATCAGCCTGTCTATTTCAGATATCCTGTTTTTGGAATATATGTCATCAGGCTTGAATGTAAGGGCTTTTTCAAATTCACTCTTGGCAGTAATATATTGTTTCTTGCTGAAATAATCATTAGCCATGGCAACAGCACTTTTATAGCCTGCATCTGCTTCTCTTTGTTTTCTCGCTTCTTCCATTGCCTGCAGGCGGTCAATCTCCTCTGTCTTTATACGCGGATACTGCTCGTCTGCCTTTATTGCCAGTGCATCCTGATAAGCTGCCCTGGCATCATTATATTGTTTCATCTGGAATAACCCATCAGCTCTTTTTACAGCAGCCTGATATTGTTCATTTTTAACATTTTCAGCTGCTTCCATTTGAGCTTGTCTCTGAACTAACCTGTCAATTTCAGATATTTTGTTTTTGGAATACATATCATCAGGCTTAAATGCAAGGGCCTTAAGAAATTCCTGTTTAGCCTGATTATATTGCTGTGCAGCAAAAAACCTGTCACCTGCAGAAACTGCCTGCCTGTATCCCTCCTCAACGGCATTTTGTTTCCTTGCTTCTTCTGCTGCAATAATATTATTTATTCTGTCGATCTGCTGTCTGGGATAAGGTTCAGCAGGTTTCACCGACAGTGCTTTGTTATAAGATGCTATTGCCGCATTATAATCTTTTGATCTGAAGCTGTTGTCTGCCATTGCCAGAGCTGACTGGTATTCTCTGTCAGCAGTGGCTTTTTGTGCCTGCGCTTTAGCATCCTGCTGATTCTTGATCTGAAGCTCAATCTCGGCGATCTTTTCTCTTGGATAAGATTCATGAGGCTTGATAAGCAGGGCTTTCTTATAAACCTCCAGCGCTTGTACAAGATTATTTGTTTTTGTGAGGTTGTCAGCTTGCATTATATTGGCATTAAATTCCTTATCTGCTTCTTTTTGTTTACTTTCTTCCTGCGCTTTATGCGATAATAATGCATCTATCTCCCTTATTTTGGATGAGGAGTAAATATTATCAGGTTTGATTTCCGAGGCCTGAGAATAATATTGCTTTGCAAGTTCATAGTTCTGGGCAGCAAAGGCAGAATTTGCCTTATTAACAAGATTATTGTACTCGGTATCAGACTGACTTTTTGCCTGTTTTTCAGCCTCAAGACTGGCTGATATAGACTCAATCTCATTTATTTTCTGCTTTGAATATGTCTCCTGTGGTTTTAATGTTAATGCTCCTTTATATTTAAGCAGTGCTTCATCATATCTGCCCTGGGCAAAAAGAGCATCAGCCTCAGTAATAGTCTTATTATATAAATTATCAATATTCTTGTCTTTTCCGATATTATCATCAATCTTGCTTAGCTGGTTTGAAGGATATTTTTCATCCGGAAATATTTCATGCGCAGCTTCATATTCTTTCCTCGCTTCCTCATATGCTTTTTCCTTATATAGCTTATCAGCTTTATCCACGTGTTCACTATATTTGTCAACCTCACACTGATCAATACTTATAAGCAGGTTTTCCAGCCGGGATTTCATCTTATAAACAAAAGTTTTGTCAGAATCGAAATCTTTTTGCCTTACACTGTACTTTATTACATCTACGGGTTCATCCAATACCGAGTAGTCCACACCTTCACAATATTTCACCAGTCCTATTGCAAATTCCCTTACCCATATCCCAACTTCTTCATCAGGAATTTTTGTGTTGAATTTTATCCTTTTATGTACATACCCTTCTTTTGTCACTTCAACAGTATATTCCTTGTTCATCTCAAGCTTAAGTGAAAAACTCCCGTCCGAACTGGTTTGTATTGTCTTTACTTTGTTATTTCCATCATACAGATTAACTGTTGCCCTTGAAGCCGGCTTCATGTTTATTTCGGCATTTCCTCTTATTTCCAGATACCGTGTTAGCTGCTGTGAAAAGATATTATTAATTATAAACTGACTTAAAACAATGCACAATACAACAAAAACCTTGAGTTTTATTTTTCTAAAAGCTAAAACCATAATATATTATTTTCAACAGTTCAAATATTTTTGAATAATCATATAACTAATTTACGATTTTTCAGGTTGCTTTAATAATTAATTAACAACAAAGTTTTAATTATCTGATAACAGGTAATTTTTCTGAAACGGCATAGTATTTATAAAGTACCTGCATAAGGTAAATGCCGTTCCTTAAGTTGGCAATACTATATTCAATCATTCTATCCGGATATTTGTACAATTTTGACGCCATTAACTGCCCGTTTAAGGAATATATATTTACAATAACTTGCTCATCAGGCCATTCATAAAATTCAATCTTAACAACATTTGTTGCCATTACAGGTGTGATTTTTATGTCACCGGTTGACAATGTAGTATCGTAACTAAGAGAAATGTTAATGGTGTCAAATATTAAAGGCCTTATATCAAAAGAGGATGAGATGGTACCTGCAATAAAATTACTTACGGGCTCCCAGTTATCATCGTATAATATCATTGCAGTGTTATGACTGCTATTTTCGTCTTGCTGGCTCATGAATACAGCGAAAGTATCAAGCGGATTACCATACTCGAGCTGATAACCAAGAAAGAAGGTGTTGTATACTCTTATAACAGAATCAAATTCAATGAAATTAAGTTCTTTCTCCAATAAATCAATCATAAGTACTTCTTTCTGTAATACTGATATTTCAGGATGTTCATCACCATTCCAAACATTTATGGTGATTTTTGCCTGATCACTTGTATAATAAAGTGAGGCTACGTTTAAGAATGTTCCGAATAAATTCTTTTGTTCTGTGATATTAAATTTCTCTGCAAAAAAACGTATCGAATCCGAATTATGTCCTGATAAATAACCCCAATTAAGATTGTCATTATACAAAGCAAGATTGCTGCTTTCTGCGATATTGGATATAGTATCACCGCTCAGCCAGATCAATTCATAAGGATCAAATCCGTTAATATATTGAACACCTGTATTTTGAGGGTCAAGCCAGCATTTAAGCTGCTGGGTTTTTTCAGGGTAATCATCCCATGCGTTATAGAACTTCTGATAATAATCATTAACTGAGGATAGACAGTTTGCATCTCCTCCGGATAATGAGCCCACTAATCTATTGTTTTGATTAAACAATGGACAGCCGGAAGAACCTTTTTCAGTAGTACCGGATTCCCAATCACTTATTAACCAGTGAGTATTATAATCATAACCTTCTCCGAAGTTATCTGTTGTTGCTTTATCATCATCAAATGAGATCTTTTTTACATCTCCCTGGGGATGATGAATTGAATAGGAATTTTCAGAAGGTATATTCAAATTGTTCCATCCTGTATAAAAAGGTTTATAGCTAAATGGAGGCGATGTACTTAATTCAACAAGCGAAAAATCAAGTTTGTTATCTGTTGTAGCTATCAGGGAACTTCCGGATATTGTTTTAAGTATATTACCATCAGGCCCCCCGCAGTAAGGGCTTTCATATTCAAAATAAAATATTGCCGTTTCTGCCAGGTATTGGGTGCTCAGGCAATGCTGTGCCGTAAGAACAAACGGCCGTCCATTATTACTGGCATTGTTTATTAATGTTCCTGTACACCTTTCATTTCCTGAATATACTATCCTGCATACTGAATGTTTTATCTTCTGTATGACCGTATTTTCTATACAGTTTATATCTTCATTACATGATCCTGATGTGCCGTACCATTGATCCTTAAGTCTTGAGCCATCGGAATGTTCATCATATCCTACTCCTATTTGTCCTATGGTCAGCTTTCCCGGATTTGTTAAAAATGGCGGCATCTGCATTTCTACATAAATAAAGTCTCCGTAAACAGGTGAAGTGGCAAGAATCCCGCCGGCTTTATTATTCCTGTAAGTTAGAGCGCCCAGAATATTCTTTTGCAGGTTATCATATATAAAGACTTTAATTCCTTTGGCAAGATTATATTCTGAAAAAATAATATTTATTGACACGGCATTCTCAGCATAAATACCTAATCTCCATAGTTTTATACCATTATCAAGCGTATCCCAAACACCGGAGTTTTCATAACTATATTCAGCAGTTATTGTATAAGCAAACTCATCAGGTTTCAATCTGGATTCTTTCCCTTTTTCAGTGACTATAGAATCCAATATGTCCTTAATCTCTAATTCAATAACCGGAATGTTCTTCATACCCGGATATTTTAATTCAACGGGCTTCCCTTGATACTGAATTTGTGCATTTATAGATATGACAGTTAGTAGTAAAAGGAAAAAGGCAAATAGTATTCTATACATCAGTTACTTAATAATCACAATAATATATAATTGATAACTCAGCAGTTAAATAATTTAAGGTTTTACATGTTTTAATCCCTTTTGTCAGCAAAGTTATATTTTTTAAATCAAATCTATACCGGTTACTGAGGCTTGCGTGTAATGTAATGTTTATTAAAACAGCTCAGCATATTTTGAAGAAATAATTTTCCATCTGAATTTTAAATCGGCTATTTCTTTCATATGTTTTTTATTTCTATCAAACACTGATTTGTTTTTTTGCATTATGATATTTATAAGATCATCTGAATTTATGAAATATAAGGCTTTCCCGGCTGTTGTGCTTCTGTTATACGGAACGTCGTAAGCTATGACAGGCCTGCCTGAATACATTGCTTCCACCAGAGCAGGATTTGTACCTCCTGCACTGTGGCCATGAATATAAACCTCACATTTTGAACGTAACAAATTAAGAAAATTCTGATCATAGACAGGATCGTATAACGTAATATTAGGATAATGACTATATGATTTATAGAGTCTTCTGCTGTATCTGTTATGTGTCCAGTTGCCAACAACGGTAATTTTTCTTACAGGCATTTTTGAGAAAGCATTCAGAATAATATGGATATTATTTTCAGGCTCAATCCTGGCGATAGTTAAAGCATAGGTAGCTTCAGCAGTGAAAGAGCTATCTGCGGCATTGTTTTTATCTGACTTAAGTTCTGCCGGATCACCTCCGTATTCAATTATTTCCGGTATTAAGTTATAT
>CAZFHF010000053.1:0-13208 GCA_964518655.1 uncultured Bacteroidales bacterium
CTGGGCCAAAATCATATTATGGTATTTCTGATGACGGCATTGAATATTTTGGATCAGGTATAAATAATACCTATAACATGTATTACGATATTCCAATTACTGCCCCTGATATGGTACTGGTATTCAAACATGTGTTATCAGCAAATGAACTAAGCTGGGAATTTGTTGAATTAAATGATCTCCTTGATTAATCAGTTAATTGTTTCAGTTGATAACTATCTTTCCGGTATGTATTGTCTCATTTGTTTTTATCCGGTATATATATATTCCGCGTGATAATTGAGGATCAAAATTTATAGTATTTAATCGACCGCTATATTCCATTTGTTTTATCAGTTTTCCGCTAACATCATAAAGAATAAACTCAATAGGCTGATCTTGAATATAATCCTTCACAAATATATTAATGTATGTATGTGTCGGGTTTGGATATATTATTGGTAAAGAAAAGGGAATTACAAATTCTCTATCAAGTCCTTTTATAATTTCTCCTGAAGCAGATAATTTTAAAAAAAAGATATCTAAATCTTCGCTATCTCCGCTTCTTGAACTTCCCAATATTGCTATATTATCATCACTTAAGAATTTTCCGCAGTTGCCGTAATCCGAATCAGTTCCTCCATATGTTCCTGACCATATTTCATCACCATTCTCATCTGCCCTTATTACATATATATCCGGATCTTCACCTGCAGAAAAACTGCTTGTGGTGCCTGCAAGGTAAAAGTACCTTTCATTTTGACAAAAGGAAATCCCCCTGTCATTGAATCTACTGCCATAATATTGTGTGTAAGAATATTCGCAGGCATAAAACAATAATATAGATAATAGAATTACTCTTATCATACCTGCAGTCATAACTAGTGTTGCACGAATGTTCATTAAATTTCGCACAAGCAGGTGTGAAATGCAGGACCTTATACTTCCTTTTATGCACATCTTAAAAATGCCTGGTTCCGGTATTATTCTGAATATTCAAATTTAGCATTATCTGCAATACTTATTTAAGTATGTACCAGCTCCCTGAAAGTTCAGCTCAAATGCTTTTTTAAGATTAACGCACCCCTGTTGCCTGTTGTTCATATTTATATAACATAAGCCCTTCATAAAATATGCTATAGCATGGTTAGGATTTAAACGGATTACTGCATTAAAATCCTCAATAGCTTCATTATAATTATTCAGGTAGAATTTTGCAACTCCACGGCTGTTGTAAGCATTTACATATATAGGGTCTATTTCAATAGCTTTATTGAGATCAGATAACGCTTCATTATACCTGCCCACATCTATCAATACTTTACCACGGTTACTTAGTGCTTTCTTATTTCTAGGATTAATACTTATTGCTTTGCTGTATTCCTTTATTGATCCGGCTATGTCGCCTTTAGCCAGTTTTATATTGCCTATATTCGTATATGAGGCATCATTTTTCGGATTAAGCTCAGCGCTTCTGAAATAATCCTTTAGCGCTTCCTCCGGCTTTCCATTCTTTTCAAGGGCTATCCCCCGGTTAAGAATAATAACGGAATTACCGGGATATTTTTTTGATGCATCATTCCAAAGACTGAATGAATCTGTCCAGACTTTTGTCCTCATGTATGTCTGGTAGCCTAAAACAGATGCATATATAACAACACATGCAATTACTAATTTTTTAAATTGCAAATACCTGGTCAATAAATAATTAGCAGACAAAGCGATAATTATATAAATCCCGATGGATGATAAATAAGTATACCTGTCAGCCATAATAGTATCACCCAGTGGAACAAGCCGCAAAACCAGGAAGATATTGATTATAAAAAACAACAGGCCGAAAATTAATATTCGTGATTTGCGCATTAAATAAAGAATCACGGCTGTTCCAAACATTAATATTACAGGAAAATAGTAATAGAATTGAGGGAACTGCCCGTTTATCTTTTGCGGGTACGGGTAAAAATGAACAAGCTTATAGGGAACCAGTAATTTAATTATATATTGCACAAGAGCATAGCTGGCAAAGGAGATCTTATCCCAAAGGGAAAAATGCACATTTTCAATAATTGCGTCGGCATATCTCTGGGCTGAGATTGCTATAATCCCAAAAATTATAGAAAGAATGAGAAATGGTATCTTTTCAATTATTACTTTTCCTGATGTTAAACCTCTTTTCAGAACATAATCTACTGCTATGATACAAACAGCAAATGAAACTGCCATACCTTTCGAAAGGAGCGACAGAATGAACAAGAATATGGTAACCAGGTAATGCAGCGGTTTTTGAGTTGATACGTACCGAAGGTATTTTATTAATGCCAGCAAAAAGAAAAAAGCATATATTACATCTTTGCGTTCAGATATCCAGCCAACTGATTCCACATGCAACGGATGAACTCCGAACAGTAATGCAGAAATAACCGGGATTACCAGGTTCTGTTTATTGGGATTATTTTGTTCGAGCATTAGAAATAATCTGCGAACAAAAATAAAAACCAGGGTTGTATTTAACAGGTGGAACAGGACATTTGTAAAGTGGTAAATAAATGCTGATTTTCCTGCAATAGAATATTCAATGGCGTAAGACAACATAGTAAGTGGATGGTAATTTGCCATAAAATATGTGGAAAAAATATTCATAAGGTTTCTGATGCCTAATGAATATATATAAGGATTGTTTAAGATATATATATTATCGTCCCAGTAAACAAATCCGTTTTTAAAGTTGGGAATATAACAGATCAATGTAACTGCAAGGATGAATGTTATCCATTTAAAATCAATTATTGCTGGTTTCTCTATACCTTTTGTTTTCCTTTGCTTATTGATTTTATGTCTTTTATTTTTTGTACCCTGTACTTTAATATTCTTTGCAGTCATTATTAGCGAATATTATTTAAATCCACAGTTAAGATAATAATTTGTATTTGAATTCAGACCTGTCTTCTAACCTGCAACCAGCAACCTGCAACCAGCAACCTGCAACCAGCAACCTGCAACCAGCAACCTGCAACCATTTCCAACTACAGGGCAATAAACCTGTTGGACTTCCTGTCCTTCCTTACCTTGTCAGGATCAAAAACCTTCCCGTTCATAACAACATAAACACCGGGCTCCAGCAATTGAACCGCCATTAATGCGCAGGCTATATTATATGGGGCATCTGAAAACTTAAAATTTGCAGGCTGCATCGAGCCTGTCAGTACTATGACCTTGCCGTGTATTCCCCTTAGTATTTTTGCAGTCTCAATCATAGTATCGGTGCCGTGAGTAATAACAATACGCCTGCAATCATCCTTTTTCACGGTTTCTTTAACCAAAAGCCTGTCTTCGTCCGTAAAATCAAGGCTGTCCTTTTTCAATACCGATTTGTAACTCCATTCAATGTCAAAGTTTGCTTCTTTAAGCATATCTGCTATCTGAGGCTTTCCAACCTGGTATTCACTCATACGGTCAAAATATACCTTGTCAATAGTTCCCCCGGCTGTTATTATTTTTATTTCATTCATCCTGTAAATTGTAAAAATTTCACTTCAATTTAATTATATAATTGCAGTAATTGTTTATCAGGCAACTAAATTATTCAAATAATTATTAATATTTAATCTCCTTCTCCAGTTTTGACAGGTCAGGCTTATTACTTGCCTTTTCAAGTGATTCCCGGTATAATTCATTCAAATCGCCAAGGTCAAGATTTGATCCCTCGCGAATAAATACAGGAATTTTGTATAAAGGTGTATTTACAATGATTTCCTTCCCCCCCTCATATATTTTTTCTTTATCCCAGGCATCGCGCCATTTTGTTCCTTCGGGCAGGTAACATGTGTAGGAGGTTGTTTCTTTTTCCCATATTGCCAAAACCAGGATATCCTGCCCATACATGAATGATTGCCAGTTAAGCCATGACTGTTCCTGTTCAGGATATACCAGGAACAATGGCCTCACAGCAGGCATGCCTGTCTCATTTGCCTCTTTGGCAAGGTTATAACTGTAATCAGCCAGGCCGGTATGGATCTTTGCATACAGCCTCCATATTGCTATCAGCTCCGTATCATAAAAAGGCTCTGTATCCATATCCCAGGGCGCCCTGTCTTCAGTCGGACCAAATTCCATTACCGGGCAGAAACATCCGAATGCCAGCCAGCGGGCGCATACTTCCCTGTCAAGTTCACCGTGCCAGTAACCGCCGATATCGGAACCCCAGATTGGGAAGCCAATTACCGAGCTTCGCTGAACGGCAATGATCGCCGTGCGAAGGCCTTCAGGGGAAGAGCCTATATCTCCCCCCCAGAAACCGCTGTATTTTGAGCTTCCAGTGTATCCGGCACGAGGAATAAGTATGAAATCGTCACCATGTATTTTTTTGCAGCTTTCGTATACTGTTTTTAAATATAATACAGGAAACTCATTACGCACTTCGCGTGCAGTTCTACCATCACCAACGATCAGTTCCCTCGACTGAGGCACAATTTGTTCTCCCCTGTCCAGTTTAAACCCATCCACACCCTGTTTCAGCATTTTTTCCACTCCTTTCTCCTGCCACCACTGACAAGCTTCAGGATCTGTGAAATCCACAAGTACCGCATTGGTGGAATCAGGGCCCCAGTTTTCATGCCTGCCGTTCAGCGCGTATCCCTTTTGTTTCGATTCCTTTTTCATATTTCCTGAAACCCAGGGCGCGATCCAAAGAAGGAACTTTATATCGTTGTCATGTATCCAGTCGATCATTTTCAATGCATTTGGTAAACGCAGTGTATCCCATTCAAAATCATCATAGCCGTAATTACCAATGGCCCATGGACGATCAACCCAGTATACCCCGCAGGGAATATCAAAAGCTTTCATCATAAGTATATCTTCAGCAACCATACTGTTGAATGGTGCATTAACTTGAGTTTTGTCATAATATACTTCTCTGTTGGTGTGATTATCCCTCCATCTCCAGGGAAGAAAGGCCCATTTCGGAGGTACTATGGAAGGACCGGCATATAATGAATGTGCCTTTACTATTTCAGCCGGCTTATCAGAGGTATATATAATCCCGTTCAGAGACGGGCCTTCGAACACAATCTTGACCAGTCCGGGATTTGATTTACACAGATCATAACGGCCGGGCCATGTGCCTTCAATGAAAAGGCCGTATCCATTTGAAGAAAGATAAAAGGGGCAATACAATGAAAGAGTAGGTTTAATAAGCATTTCTACTTCCTGTCCCCGCAGATTCATTGCTCTTTTTATACCCTTTTTCCAGGATTCCTCCTGATCACCGTCAACAACCCGTTCCAAAAGACCTGTAAAATATTCCTCATCAGTCGCTGCAATATTAAATCCCCATTTGACAATACCTGAATCAGGCTCAGCCCTGAAAGAAAAATTGTATTTTCCATTGCCTTTGATAAAATCAATAGTAATATTCCGGCCGTCGATATCCCATTCTGTAACAAAATGTTCCTTGTTATCTGAAATTTTTATTGGTTCGCCTTCAATCCATATTTTTCCTTCGGCTGTTTCAAAAAATACGGCACCCCATTCTTCAATGCTGTCACCTGTAATTTGCAGAGGTGACTTTAAGCTGCCGTTATCTATTATAAAACCAGTAAATCCATTCTTTCCTGCCAGTGATATTTCTGATACTTTATCACTATTGCAGCCCATAGATATTATTATAATAAGGAAAACATGTATTATTCTTTTAATCATTTATTGTCCTTTTTGGTTAATATTTATTATTTAGTATAGTCCTGTTATATTCTCATATCTCACATTCCAGTTGCCATCGCCGGGGAATCCGTTTGAACCGTCTTTATTTCTGTATGTGCACATCATGGCAACTGCCGTTAATAACCCTCCGTTTCCCGGCAGATATAATCTCAGCATTTCATCCTGGTAATTATGTCCGTTCATAAGATAAATATTCTTCTTTGTATCCATCAGCAGAAAACCAACAGCCAGGGCTGGTTCACCCAGGGCTGTGGCGTTCATTGCCAAAAGCGGGATATCCCAGCCCCAGGTGCTTTCCCGGTTCCATTTACTCTGTATTTCATTTAAGGTCTTCAGCATGATCCCCTCATCAACTTTGCCGGTTTCTGGCAAAAATCCCATTATCCCTGTTACCATGGGATGGTCAGTCAAGTATTGCGGACTGCTATATGAATCATATGCATTCTCACTAAAAAGGTAAAGACTGTCCTTAACAGGTATTTCCGCAAGATTATTAATAACAGCCTGCCATTTCTCATCCGGGGGCAGTCCTGTTCGTTCTCTCCACTTTTGTGCAACCTGCAGTCCCCAGTACCAGTATGCCAGTTCGAATGAAGGATTAATGGTAGTTTCCGCATCAAAGCATTCCTGGGCAGGGATAAGTGGCGGGCCCAAAATATACCTGTTCAGTGAGCTGTCCATACGTACATAAGATGCCATAAAATCAGCGGTGGCAAATACCATGTCCTTATATTTTCCCAGGATCGAATCGTTTTTATTATAATGGTTATATAACATTTCTGAGAAATAGATAATATGGGGCTGCTGCCATATAAGGAAGGTTCCTATTGTACTCGGACTTTCCCTGCCGCCGGGACCAATCATCTTGGGCCATCTTGCACCTTCATAACCCTGGTGTTTTGCAGTAGCTCTTGCTTTATCGACAATACTGAAATAATAGTCCATTTGCTTTGCAATAAGTTCAGCCCTGTTCCAGAGTATAAAATGCATTGCATGCCACCAGTGCATTTCCAGGTGGAATTTACCGTGCCAGCTGTTGTATGTCAAACCTGTTTCCTGGGGAGGCAATGATCCGCTGCATTGAATTTTCGTGAGATACTGGGATAGTACTACCCTTCTTTCTAGTTCAAAAGCGTGTGAGTCTTTGCATTCAGAGAAATCTACTGCTCCTCCGCTTTTCCAGAATTTTTCCCAGTGAGTTTTGTTGTTTTCCTCTGTCTCACTGAATCCGGGCAGATTTCCAGTGTTTTTATTTTTTGAGAATCCACAGCTTAATTCAAAAGCGCTGCTGTTATCTGACGGGCATATATAATAAGTGTGATCATCATACTTTTTCAGCACTGCATCATTTCTCCACTCCAGTTGAGTGTAATAATGATCATTGTCAAGCTTCCGTGAGAATATTACCCTGTTGTTTTTGCTGTCTTCAACTTCGGTAATATGCCTGCCGGGATTATCAAGATCATATCCGGTGCTGAATTTTTCACGAGCAGCATAAGGAAAACGGATCATTATTTTAACTCTCCCCTTGTTAATCAAAGCTGATTTTATACTAACTGCTATCATATCGATATCCTGGTGGCAGCAAGTAGTAACTTCTGTGCGTATCCCATCAACTTCAAAGAAGCTTTTTATTTCCCCTTTCCAGAGGTTCAGTTCCTGTACGGGATTATCAATATCATCAATTGTACATGCGACTGAATCATTTATCATTATCTCCAGGCCGATTAATCCCAGGTGAAGCCTGTGCGGATTTTCCCGCAGCCATTGTGACGCTTCATTTTTTCTCTGATCCTTGCTCTGTGTATACTGATACACATAATCCACAGAATCACCATTTACCTTGTATTTCTTATAAACATCTTTTAATGAATAATTTCCGGGATTTGGAAATGAATGCCAGCCCCAGTTTGATTGCGTGCCCAGCGGGATGCCTTGCTCATAAAATACAGGGAACGACTGTAATCCTGTGATATCTACAGTAAAGGCAAATTCACCATTACCTACTGTAAGCGAACTGAGAGGATTTATTTCCGAATGCCTTATATTATGGCGGGTTACCAGTTTATACCTGTCAATTTTATAATTATTATTTAAAGAATGGCAGGAAACAAGAGTAGCTAATAAGATTATTAAGGAGGATAATATAAGCTTTGATCTCACCTTTGATTCAGTTTATTTGTTTGTTTAGGATTTTTAAGTCCTGTTGTCAGTTTGTTATTTACCTCACGTTTTATCCGTGATACCAGCACATTATCATATTTAGCCAGAAATTCACGGACAGTATCAGGATCATGTGCTATGAGCTCCCGCAGTGCCCATGACATAGCCTTTACTACCATATCGTCATGATCATCAACCAGGATTTTACATACTTCCAGGGTTCGCGGAATATCCCCTTTCCCTCCGAATGATTTTTTGTTGAGCACAACGGTAGTAACCAGTGCAGTTCTTCGCCACCAGCGGTCATTTGAGCGGGCCCATTTATGAATAAGCTTATCGTGTATTCGCCCCTTCTGCCATGCAGGACCGGCGAGGAAGCCGGCAAAAGCATCAACAGTGCCCCAGCTGTTTATTCCACGTCCAAATTCATTAAGCTCTGCTACACCGATCAACCGCGAAGCCTCTTCATGATTATAGATTAACTCCAGGGCAATCCAGCTGTGATTACAGTTTATATATATCTCCCTTGCAAGGTCCAGAATAAGTTGCGGGTCAGACTGCCTGAGCTTTTGTGTATAACGCCGGCGTACTGATCTAAGATTCGGGACATTCTGAACAGGCAGATTTTCTATTTCAGTATAGATGGCGCTTGCTATTTCATTTATATTGCCAGTATCCGGGTCCTGCATCATACATGAATGTTATTTTGCTTAAAGCCATTTTTTCCTGCTGAAATAAATGAGCATAATAATAGCCACAACAAGCATGACTACCCACATAATAAAATAACTGTATTTGAAATGCAGTTCAGGCAGGTAGTCAAAATTAGTGCCGTATACACCGACAATAAATGTTAATGGGATAAAGATGGAAGCGAATACTGTCAGCACTTTCATAACATCGTTTACCCTGTTGCTCAGATTAGCATGGTAAACATTTAACTGGTCAGATGCCATTGCATAATATATTTCTACAGCTTCAAGGGCCTGGCTGAACAGGTCTTCAAGATCATTAATAAAAATGCGTGTTTTCTGGTGAATCAGTTTGGAATCCGACTTGACTAAGTGCATCATAATCTCTTTTACAGGACGTATTGATTTCCTGATAAAACTCATCTCTGTTTTATGCCTGTAAATATCTTCAATAATCTTTTTGTTAGTGCCTTTAAAAATCGTATCCTCCTGGTCCTCAATAATTTCTCCCAGCATTTCGATATTCATTATATAACTGTCAACAATAGAATCTATAAGTGTGTAACATAGGTAGTCAGCTGCTGCAGCCCTTATTCTGCCCTTATTATTTCTTAACCTGTCCCTTACAGGTTCAAAGTAATCACCCACCCTCTCCTGTACTGTAATTAAACAATTATCTCCCAGTATAAATGATATTTGCTCAGAGTTGAGTATATGGGAGTCTTTTTCATACATGAAAGCTTTTAATATTATTATTATATTGTTTTCATCCTCTGTATATTTAGGCCTTTGATCAGTATTCAGGATATCTTCGAGAGTAAGTGAAGACAAATTAAACATATCACCTAACTGTTCAATCAGCTTTGTATCATGCAGTCCGTCAATATTAATCCATGAAATGTATCTCTGTTTGACATGATTACCGATATCTTCTATATTATCCAGCTCTTTTTCCAGGATATTTTGCTTATTGTATTGAATAATCCTGATGCGGGTCTTATCCATCTTCTGTTTGCCAATAAATATGGGGGATCCGGGGGCCTCACCATGCGATTTTTGACGGTTTATAAGAAAGCGTGCCATAAATTGATGTTTTAATTTTCAATGTCTTTTTTATATACAATAGTCCTGTAAGGGAATGGAATTTCCACCCCTTCCTTATCAAATCTTTCTTTTACTGATTTAAACAGGTCGCACTTAAGGACAAAGCCTGTTGTGTGATCTTTTGACCATACAAATGCTCTCAGGTTCACTGAAGAATCACCAAAACCGATAACACGCACGATAACAGGATGTATATTATTCTTCTTTTCTTCCCTTGTGCGGTTATCTATGAAATTCGGGTGCTTGACAGCTTCTTCCCGTATTATATTTATTGCTTTATCAACATCAGAATCGTAACTTATTCCGAATTCCACCCAGTTGCAGATATGTTCATCCCTGATACTGGAATTTATCAGTGTTTCAGAACCTATAACGGAGTTGGGAATAATAATTCTCCTGTTTTCAAAATCCCTGATTATCGTATGCCGTAAAGTTATATCTTCTATTTTGCCAATTCTTAAATCCCCTACTTTAATAATGTCATCAACCCTGAATGGCTTGAATATTATTATAAATATACCGTTGATGATATTGGAAAATGCCTGTTGTGAAGCAAACAGAATAATTGCAGTAGCAATTCCTGCGCCGGCGAATAGGGTGACACCCAGGGCTCTTAAACTTGGTATTGAATAAAAAACAAAAATTAATGCTGCAGTATATAAAACAAAGCTTATCCCGTTTTTTAAAAAGCTGTATCTTGTTGGATCAACCTTGAGTGTTTTGGATGATAATTTCAGGAACTTTGAAAGCAATGTCCTGAGGATCCTTGATAATATGAAAGCAGTTAGAAATGCACCAATGACTATTATTGCATACCTAATATAGCTTATTTGCAGAATCTCTTTCATTTGGTCATTAATAATATGAATAAACTGTAACTGGTAAATATCTTTTATAAACCTGCGAAATTCAGATATAAATATATGAACAATTTCATATCCATAATAACAGGCTACGAAGATTCCTGTTTTTCTGCCGGTTTAATACTTTTTACAGGAATTAATATACCAAGCAGCACTCCTATACAGAAACTAATAAGAATTAAAAGCGCCCGGGGCAGATTAAAATTCCAGAAAATCAATTTTACTACAACAATTTCTGCATTTTGTATTGTAAATATTACCAGTAATACTGCAAGAAGTATGGCTATAAATACTCTTATTCTCATAGCATATAATTTACAAAAGTTAGTTTATATCAGGTTAAAAAATTATCATGAATAAAAATATATAATCATTTGATCCTTTCTTTTTCAATTTCATAGTATATTGAAATCATCCAGTCGGCATAGTTGCTGTCTATATTTTTTAAAGCCTGCAGAAGTTCCTGCTTAAAAGTATTTTCAATAGGTGCCCCTCTTCCCGGCCATATTTTAAATTGAATTCTCCTAAGCTCCTTGCCTGTGCTTGTTTTTATAATCCTTTCATTTGTCCTGGAGCTAATCATAATATTCGGATATTTCTCATAGACAGATCTTGCTGACTTACTTATTAACTCATTAAACTGCTCAACATTACCCGTTCCTTCAGGTAATTTAATATCGACAATACAGCTGGAATAACCTTTTGGATAGTTAATTACAACATTTATAATTCTGTTCGGAAAGTTAACTTCAGCCCCCAGTGCGTTGGTAATTACAACAAAGCGCATTCCCACTGACTTCACAATTCCTGCCTGTCCGTTTATTTCCACCATTTTGCCGACATCAATAAGATTGGATACAATTAATGTAAAACCTGTTACAACGTCCTGTACTATTCCCTGTGAACCGAAGCCAACTGCCAGTCCGATTACTGAAGCGCTTGCAATATAAGCAGTCAGCGATATACCAACCGTTTTTAATACATATCCAAGTGCGAGGAAATAAATGATAAAAACAATAATGCTTGTAAGCAGGCTGGTAACTGATGTCAGCTTGGCGATAGACTTGCCGGAAACTGTTTTGATGAAGATTCTGCTTATTCTTCTTGTTATGATAACAAGTATGTGAGCCCCGACTGATATTACTACTATTAATAAAATCCGTCCCCAGACACTTTCAGTATTAATAAATTCTTTCACAGGAGGAATTGATAGAATTAATAAATTGATTATAAATTCCATTATGTATTTTTTATATAATATCCTATTAAAGTATAAATATAAGTATGATTTCTTTCTTATAGAGTTAATTACAGCAATAAAATAATTTTATCCTGTAAAATATTGCGTTCATTTTTTTAATTTTAATATAAAAATCAGGCTATGATACCTGTTCTGATATTAATTCTTGGATTCCTGCTATTAGTTATGGGTGCTGACTTTCTTGTTAACGGCGCTTCATCACTGGCAAAAAGATTCAATGTGCCGGAACTGGTTATAGGCCTTACAATAGTTGCATTTGGAACATCAGCACCTGAGCTTGTTGTTAATATCATAGCTTCGTCACATAAATATGATGAGGTGGTTTTTGGAAATGTTATAGGGAGTAATATATTTAATGTGTTGATGATTCTGGGTATTTCGGGGATTATATACCCCATAACCGTACAAACTAAAACTGTATGGAAAGAAATACCCTATTCGGCAATAGCCGGGATTATTCTCCTGATTCTGGTGAACAGTTTCTTCATCAGGGGAAATGAGCCGCTTATGTTCAGGAAATACCATGCTCTTATCCTTATTATATTTTTTATTCTCTACCTGGGTTATATTTCGTTTAATCTCAGGTCTGAAAAAGAGAAGGAAATAGCCGGCTTAAAAGTATATAGCACTTTTTGGACTTTCGGGTATATATTAATCGGATTTGCCGGACTTATTATAGGAGGCAGGCTGGTCGTCAGTAATGCAGTAATAATTGCAAAGAAGCTGATGGTAAGCGACAAGCTGATAAGCCTGACAATTGTATCTATCGGGACCTCGTTGCCTGAACTGGCTACATCTGCAGTTGCAGCTTATAAAAAGAGAAGTGACCTTGCAATTGGCAATATATTAGGTTCCAATATTTTCAACATTTTTCTGATAATGGGAATAAGCGGGATTGTCTCCCCATTATACTATAATACTTCATTTAATGTTGATATCCTTGTATATATTTTTGCTTCAGCTTTCCTTTTTATTGCTATGTTTACAGGTGAAAGGAAAAAACTTGACCGCTGGGAAGCAGGAATATTATTGGTATTTTTTGTAATTTACATGGGTTTTCTGATATGGAGAAAATAAGGCAGTTTATTAAAAGCTGACCTGTCTTATTAATAATTACATGGGTATATTTATGCCCATATTAAAAAAAAGAACATAATAAATGCCTTAATTTAAAAAAATGGGAATAAGATTAAAGATATTTTCAGGATTTATGATCCTGGCAGCTATGTTGCTTATTGCCGGATTCATTTCTATTCATGAGTTTATGAACATCAGCAATTATGTGCAGAGGCTTCTGGATGATAATTACAAGAGCATCGAGGCTTCCAGGACTATGATTGAAGCCCTGGAGAGAGAAGACAGCGGCATTTTACTTCTCCTGCTGGGACACTGGGACCAGGGAAGGAAAATTCTGAAGGAAGG
>CAZFHF010000054.1:0-976 GCA_964518655.1 uncultured Bacteroidales bacterium
TAAAGTGGCAAGGAATAACCCGGTATGATATTTAAATATAAGTTAAATGAAGCATTTTACAGGATTTGTAATAAAGGAATTCTTTCATATCATACGTGATTATCGTACTCTGTTATTGTTATTTATGATGCCTGTTGTACAAATACTGATATTTGGATATGTTATTAGAAATGAGATACTTGATGTTAAGATCGCAGTACTTGACAATTCAAAGGATGAAGTTACAAGAGAGATAACAAATAAGATATTATCATCCGATTTCTTTTTGCTTGAAGAGAATATTAATAATACCAATGATATTGATAATTCTTTTAAAACAGGTGAGATAAAAGAAATAGTAATTTTCGAACCGGAATTTGGAAAAAAGCTTGAAAAATATGGTACTGCTGAATTACAGCTTCTTACTGATGCCTCTGACCCGAATTCCGCAAGCTTAATTGTGAACTACACCCAGGGCATTGTAATCAATTACCTTGAGAAAATAAACAGAAATGCCGAAAAGCCAGCCAGGATCATTCCTAAAGTAAGGATGATGTATAATCCTGAGCTGAAAAGTGCTTTTATGTTTGTTCCCGGAACCATGGCAATGATACTCATGCTTGTATCAGCATTAATGACATCTATTTCAATTGTTCGTGAAAAAGAGTCAGGAACGATGGAAACAATACTGGTATCACCATTAAAGCCATTTCAGATAGTCGTCGGCAAAGTAACACCATATGTCATATTATCATTTATTAATGCAATTACAATAATTTTATTGGGATATTATGTATTCGGACTTCCTGTAAGGGGCAGCGTCATTCTACTGCTTGCAGAGAGTATTCTGTTTATCACTTTAGCATTGTCGCTGGGAATTATGATTTCTACCATTAGTAACAGCCAGCAGGTTGCCATGTTTATTTCGGTTATAGGCCTTATGTTGCCTACAATCTTGCTGTCAGGATTTATTTTCCCTATTGAGAACATGCCTGAA
>CAZFHF010000054.1:986-4388 GCA_964518655.1 uncultured Bacteroidales bacterium
TTATATAGTGCCTCCCAGGTACTTTATTGCTATTATCAGGGATATTATGCTTAAAGGCACTGATTTTTCCTATATATGGTTTGAAACAGCCGTTATTGGAGGCATGACGATGCTATTTATTGCATTAAGCGTTTTAAAATTTAAAACCAGGCTGGAGTGATGATATTATTTATTTAATATGAGAACTATATTTTTTATTTTATATAAAGAGTTTCTACAGATTTTCAGGAACAGGACAATGGTTCCGATAATAATTATCGTGCCAATTGTACAGCTCATAATTCTGGTGCATGCTGCTACAATGGAAATGAAGCATATCGAATTGTATATTGTTGATAAAGATCTGTCAGCCACATCAAAAAAATTGATTGGCAAGTTCAGGGGGTCGCCTTTCTTTATAATCAGCGGAACAGGATTTTCAATGCATGAAGCGGAATCTGAGGTGTTAAAGAATAAAGCTGATGCAATATTACATATACCGGCTGATTTTGAGAAAGCATTGTTATCGGACAGGTCATCTGACCTTCAGCTCTTGATAGATGCAATTAACGGAATGAAAGCCGGGTTAATTAACGCTTATGCTTCTGCTGTAATTTCAGGATTCAATAATGAAATAATCAACGAACAGGGAATTGGAAGGCAGGTAAATGCAGGTTTAAAAATGATAAAAATTAACTATTCATTCTGGTATAACTCCCAGTTAAATTTCAAGTTTTATATGGTTCCCGGTGTTCTTGTGATCCTGGTATCCATGATAGGCCTGTTCCTAACCGCTCTGAATATTGTACGTGAGAAAGAGGCAGGAACAATAGAACAAATAAATGTAACTCCTGTTATGAAGTACCAGTTGCTTGTAGGAAAACTCCTTCCATTCTGGATAATAGCACTTTTTGAGTTAGCTTTTGGACTGATATTGGGTAAAATATTATTTAAAATTCCTATAGAAGGAAGCATCTTTCTCCTGTTCGCTTTTGCCGGTGTATTTTTATTGACAGTCCTGGGGATCGGTCTACTTATATCAACCATGGCCAATACACAGCAGCAGGTTATGTTTATGGTATTCTTTTTTATGATTACTTTTATTCTTATGAGTGGTATCTTCACTCCTGAGGAAAGTATGCCATATTGGGCACAAAAAGTAAACTTTTTGAATCCTTTTGCTTACTTTATGAGGGTAATAAGGATGATCCTGCTGAAAGGCTCGGGGTTTACTGATATTCTTCGTGATTTTTCGATAATCACTGTTTTTAGCATAGTGATATTGAGTACTGCGATATGGAGATACAGGAAAGTCAGTTAAAATAACAATATACAAATACCAAAATTCAAATAAGCTCCAAATCCCAATAACCAATTAGAAGACCAGTTTTGTATTTTGAAAGCTTATTATTAGAGTTTTGGAATTTGCTATTTATTTGTGATTTTTTTATTATTTCTCAATTGTTATTTACCATGTTTGATGTGCATACTGTTTTATCCTCGTTTCATATATCTTTCTTACTCCTTCAATTTGTTCCTTTGTAAGATCCGGAAGTTCCACAGATGTATTATTTGATTCAACATGTTTTTGTTTTGATGCACCGGGAATAATACAGCTTACTTCCTTAAACATTAATATCCATTTTAAAGCAACGGGGGCCAGATTATCATATTCAGCAAATATTTTTCTTAACTCATCAACTGCATCCAACCCAGTATTATAATCAATCCCGGAAAAAGTTTCTCCTTTATCGAAAAACTCACCATTTCTGTTAAAATTTCTGTGATCACCTTTTGTAAATTCCGTATTTCTATTGAATTTACCTGTCAATAATCCGCTGGCCAAAGGCACTCTTACTATTATTCCAATATTTTTATCCAAAGCTTCCCTGAAAAATAGCCCGGAGGGCCTTTGCCTGAACATATTGAAGATTATCTGCACCGTAGTTACATTTGCATACTCTATGGCTTTTATTGCTTCTTCAACCTTTTCAACACTTACACCAAGATTTAAAATTTTACCTTCCTCCTTCAGACGATCGAAAAGCTCAAAGATTTCAGGGCGGTAATAAACCTCTGTTGGGGGACAGTGCAATTGAATAAGGTCAATAGTCTCAAGTTGCATATTCTTCAGGCTGTCTTCCACAAACTTTCTCAGTATGTCAGGTTGATACGACTGATTTATATGCGGATCTAATTTTCGGCCGCATTTTGTTGCGACATATACTCTTTCAGACCTTGAACGTATTATTCTGCCTACGGCTTTTTCACTTTGCCCGTCGCTGTAAACATCAGCAGTATCAATGAAGTTAATACCTGTATCTATAGCAAAATTCAGAATTCTGTCAGCGTTATCATTACTGAAATCATCTCCCCACTTACCTCCAACCTGCCATGTACCAAGACTTATTTCCGAGATCTTAAAACCTGTTTTTCCAAGTATTCTGTATTTCATTGCATTTTATATTTAAAGATTTTTTATTTGATTTGATAGCTCGACTATCAGTATTTTGTGAAAAACATCAATTGCCCAGCCATCACTAAATTACGAAATTGTTTTTAGCTTTCAATAGCTGTCCTTGATAAATAAAAATTAACAACAAATTTATTTTTTTTCAACTGCCTTCACGGAAAACTTTAACACAGGTGAATACATTGTTATATAAATAAATGCATATATATTAATATTGATTATCCTGTTTTATTAAAAAAGCAAATAAATTATGCATGTTATATATAGAAATTTAATGTAAGCGTTTTATTTTACTATATGTTTAAGGGCATAAAACATTAAAAACTATTGATAATATTAATTTTATATTTATTTTTGGATTCTTAAAATTACCATGCTGCAGTATATAAATAATCAGTTTGATATATAATTACGATTATATAATGTAGCATACTTTTTATTTATAGTACTAATTTTTTTAGATCAACTTTTATTAAATAAAACTAATTAAACACTTATGAAAAAAGACTTTTTGAAGAATTATGTGAAAAAGAATAGTCATAAGAAAAGGCTATTCATATTGTTGGGAATATTCTTAACCTTTTCATTTATTTGTAAGGGTAATATCCCGGCAATTGCGTCTGATCAATTATCCGGTTCAGATGAACAGGTGATTAGTGATCAAAATGCTCAACAGCATGAGGTGAAAGGTAAAATTACAGACTCTAATACAGGAGAACCTTTGCCTGGTGTTAACATTACTGTTCAGAATACAACAATCGGTACGGTTTCGGATCTGGACGGTAACTATACCCTTCAGGTTGATGACCCTAATGTAAATCTGGTATATTCATATGTGGGTTATCTCACAGAGACTATTCCATTGCAGGGAAAGACCGAAATTAATATCACAATGGTTGTGGATATCCTTGCGATGGATGAGATTGTTGTAATAGGATATGGTACGATGA
>CAZFHF010000054.1:4398-13133 GCA_964518655.1 uncultured Bacteroidales bacterium
ACAGGTACTATTTCCACTGTAAGAGCCGAAGATATAAATGATGTTCCTGTATTAGGCATTGATCAGGCATTACAGGGAAAAACCGCAGGAGTGCATATAACACAAAACTCAGGATCACCTGGAGGTAGTGTTATGGTTAGAATCAGGGGTATTGGTACAATAAATAACAGTAATCCATTATATGTAGTTGATGGAATGCCTGTTGACTATAGAAGGATTAATATGTTAAATCCGGCGGACATTGAATCAATTTCTATTTTGAAAGATGCTTCAGCTGCTGCCATATATGGTTCACAGGCAGCTAACGGTGTGATAATGATAACAACAAAGAAAGGTGAGGTCGGAAAGATGAAAGTGGACATAAGTTCTTACTACGGGATGCAGCAGGTTCCGGGCTGGCCGAACATGATGAATGGACCTGAATATGCACGTACTTATAACATATTAAGAGACAGTGAAGAAGGAGATGATGACTTGATGGATCCTTATACTTTAATTAGCACTGACTGGTTCGATGAAATATCAAGACAGGCACCTATATGGGCCGGGAATGTTTTAATATCAGGAGGAAATGAAATATCAACATATGCTTTTTCCACAAGCCTGTTTGATCAGCAGGGAGTGATTAAAGGTACTGATTTTGAAAGGCAGACCGTTAGACTTAATTCAGATCATAAAGTAAAAAAATGGTTGAATATTGGAGAGAACATGTCACTTTCATTTTCGAAAATGCACAGGACAATTGAACAAAGAGCATACGGTTCACCCGTAATAGAAACAATTATAAGGGCTCCTGTATCTAAAGTATATCAGCCTGATGGTAACTGGCAGGTGGATGTTCATGCACCAGGAGATAATCCTGTTGCTGTAATTGATCTGGAAAACAGGGAAGAAAAAACCACTAAACTGTTAGGTACAGGTTATATTGAGATTGAACCGATAAAAGGATTAAAGTTCAAATCAGTTGGCGGTCTTGATTTGCAATTTGCGGAAGATGATGATTTCGATGCAAGATTTAATTATGGCCCTGCCCAGCAATTGTTAAATTCGAGACTTGTTAAGGAATTTCAAAAGTCTTTCAGCTGGCTGTGGGAAAATACAATTACTTTCACAAGGGTTTTTGATCAGCATAATGTGACGTTATTGGCAGGAACATCAGCAAATGCAAGCAAATACTACAATCTTAGGGGTACACATAGTACAGGCCCGGAGAACGAAGATCCCACTTTAAGGTATTTTGATATCTTTGGAGGTACAGGAATTATTCAGGGTGAGGGTATAGAGTCCTCCATTGCCAGTTTGCTCGGTAGAATAAATTATGTTTATGCTGATAAATACCTTTTTACTGCTTCAGTACGAAGGGATGGTTCTTCACGCTTCGGCCCCGGATATAAATGGGGAGTATTCCCGTCATTTGCCGGTGCATGGAAGATAACAAATGAAAATTTCATGCAGAACGTACCTATGATTAATTCACTTAAGCTTAGAGTAGGATGGGGGAAAATAGGAAATGAGAAAATCGGTGATTATCTCTATACATCAACAGTTGACAGAAACCTGAACTATTCATTCAACGGTCAGCTGGTAGAAGGAGCTACAGCACTTCGTCCTGAAAATAAAGAAGTTAGGTGGGAAACAACAATTCAGACAAATATTGGTATTGATGCCGGTCTTTTGGAAAACAGGATACTGCTTACCGCTGATTATTTTATCAGAACCACTACCGATATGCTTAATGAAATTGATTTACCGGATGTAACAGGAATTCCTGATACAAGAAACCCGATACAGAATGTTGGTGAAGTGGAAAACAGAGGTGTTGAGCTTTCTTTGACTCTCAGACAAATGGAAGGAGATTTTAAATATAGTATCGGTGGAAACATAGCCATCATTAAAAATGAAGTTATTAACCTTGGTGAAGAAGGCCAGTTCATAAGTGCCGGATCATTCGGCCAGGGTTTCGAACCTCTTACAAGAACTGAAGCAGGTCATCCTATAGGAGCTTTCTACGGTTATAAAACTGATGGAATATTCCAGGATATAAATGAAGTTAACAGCCATGTATTCCAGAACAGAAATACAGCACCCGGAGATTTCAGGTTTGTGGATATAAACGGAGACGGACAGATTAATACATATGACCAGGTTTTCATTGGTTCTCCGCATCCTGATTTTACATACGGTTTTAACCTCGACTTCTTCTATAAGGGATTTGATTTATCTATGTTCTTCCAGGGAGTCTATGGAAATGAAATATTAAAACCTTATATGAACTGGATAAATGACCCATCTGGTAGCGGACGTAATCTTAGCAGAGATTTGCTCAATGCATGGACAGAGGATAATCATAGTAATGAAATACCGCGTCTTGATCCCAGGAATGTTAATTCAAACCTCAGATATTCAGATTATTATATAGAAGATGGCTCATATTTTCGTCTGAAAAATATCCAGTTAGGTTACTCACTACCTAGTACTATACTGGATGTATTGACCATTAGTAAATTCAGAATGTACGTAAGCGGCCAAAATTTACTGACATTTACAAAATATACAGGAGCTGATCCTGAGGTAGGAATGCCTCATGAAACTTTCGGTGATGAAAACCAACTGATTTTTGGTGTTGATTTTGGTGTTGTTCCTCAGCCAAGAGCCGTTCTTGTTGGTGTTGAACTAAGCTTCTAGATATGATTAATAAAGTATTCATTAATTTAAAAAACAAGCAAATGAATTTCAAAGTAATATATAAAGCACTATTATTAGTAAGCATATTATTAATAATAAGTTGTGGAGAGGATTTTATTACTAAAGAGCCTCTTGCACTCGAATCTACTAATACATTTTATGATACCGAAGATAATGCTATTGCTGCGGTAACTGCAATTTACAGTGTTATGCGTGCAGAATCGGGCTATAGCAGAAATTTCTGGGTATTTGGTGATGTTGCTTCTGACGATGCTGAAGCAGGTGGTGAAGTTGGAGGTGGTGACCAGCCAAATATTCAGCGAATAGGAAGATTTACCCATGGTTCATCTAATGCTGTATGCCTGGAGATATGGATGACACTCTACCAGGGTATCTACCGTGCGAGTGTTGTGGTTGAGAAAGTGTCTGTGAGTACAATGGAAAACACAACCTTAAGGGATCGCCTGGTTGGTGAAGCTTTATTCCTTAGGGCTAAATTCCATTTTGACCTAATGCTCATTTTCGGAGGTATTCCTGTAATTGACCATGTTTTAGGTCCTAGCGAAATGTATCAGACACGCTCTCCTATTTCAGCGGTGTTTGACCAGATTGAAGAGGATTTATTACAGGCTATTGATTATCTTCCAAACATTTATACTGATCCTATGGATAACGGCAGACCAAGCAAGGGAGCTGCAAAAGCGCTCCTGGCCAAAGCATATGTTTTTGAGTCATCATATAATGAAATAGATGATCCCAATGCTATATATGAAGGTCTGGAAGACAGGTGGGAAGATGCCCGTGTACTGGCTGAAGATGTTATAACTAATGCTTCCACGTACGGCTATGGGTTGGATCCTGATTATGAGCATATCTTCCGTGTTGCAGGTGAATCAAGCTCTGAACATATCTTTAAAGTAAACGGGGCAAATGTTCTCGAATATGACGGTGCAGGCTTAAGTGATGGAGAGCCTGGATGGAACGCAGGTATAGGAATTAATGGCAATGTTTACCAGACATGCAGAAATTATATTGCTGCCACAGGAGTATCTACATATTCAAACCTTGGCTGGGGATTTAACTGCCCGACACAGGATCTTTATGATGCTTTTGATGAAGGTGACAAGAGAAGGGAATGGGTGATTGTAACTACTGATGATACAATGCAGCTGGCTCCGGGAGGTCCGTATTATAATTATGATCCGACAGCTGCCAGTCCTACAGGTTATAACCACGCTAAATATACTCCGTTACCTCAGGAATGGGCTCAAAAGACAAGTGAACAAGCAGGCCCGCTTGATGTAAAATGCATCAGGTATGCAGATCTTCTGCTCCTGGCTGCCGAAGCAAACTTTAAAAGAGGAAACGTGGCAAGGGCAACAGACCTGGTTAATATGGTAAGAACACGCGCAAGAGTATGGGGCGGAGGTACAGTACCTGCCAATTATCCGGCAGGATCCGTTACTCTTAACCAGATATGGCTGGAAAGAAGATTGGAACTTTCTAATGAAGGTCATAGATTTTTTGACCTCGTTAGAACAGGAAGAGCTTATAATAAACTCAACGGATTTTACTGCGCCACAACCGGTGATAATCTCATATTTGAAAAGGGAACACATGAATACTTCCCAATTCCTGAAGCAGAGATTACTCTTAGTCAGAATAACCTTGTACAGAATCCTGGATATAACTAGAAAAACGAAAAAGAAAATTTAAAATATACAAATATGAAAAAGTCCTATTATATAATATCTTTTATTATAACTATAGTAATAGTTGTTTTATCATGTGAAAGAGTCGAAGATCCTGTAATCACTGACTTTTCACTAGTAAATGATACTGTTAGAGTCCGTGCATATACAGACTTTAATATTGCCGGAGATGCTGATATGTTTGCTATATGGCCAGGAGAGGATGGTAATAATTATTATGCGTTCCTTGAACAAACAGCTAATCCTACTGATACCGTTAATGTTACGAGAGATCATGACAGGGGTTCAGCTGTTGAACCAGGCATATTTAGCTACAGATACATGTCAAGAGACACCCTTATTGCAGTATTGATTGCTACAAATTATGGTGACGACGGTAACGAGATAAAACAGGTAAAAAAGGAAATAAATATAATTGTTCAGTAAAACGGGCAGGAATATTTATATTTTAAAGGAAGTTCAAGTTTTATACGTTCGGAATCCGGGGATAACGATAAATATAATTATCGGTATCCCTGGATTTTTATTTGAGGCATTTGCTGTATTCACTATATTTAAATCAACCTGAGAAAATTTTATGAATCTGTGGTTTTTTGCTATATTGCCATGAATATATTCCTAAGTATAATATTAGAACTGAGACATGAAATCATTTAACATAGCCATCCTTGGTTGCGGAACGGTCGGAGGTGGGGTAGCCCGGATAATTACTGATATGAAAGATGAACTTGCAGAAAGATCTTCCTGCAATATTAATTTATATAAGATTGTTGAACTATGCCCGGAAAGAGCATCAAAAAGATTTGGCCTTCCGGTAAGCTTGTTTTGTGGTGACGGAAAAGATCTGACAAGAGAAGAAGCACAAAAGTACATCAAGGAAGTTATTAATTCCGATGAGGTAGATCTGATAGTCGAGACTATTGGCGGCAGTGATGATTTTATATATAATGTGGCTGTTGATATATGTAATAATAAAAAACATATTGTTACAGCAAACAAAGCATTATTAGCTGAAAGAGGAAAAGGTCTTTTTACAGCAGCTATTAATAATAATGTTCTTATTGGTTATGAGGCGTCTGTATGCGCAGCGATTCCAGTTATAAAAACCATAAATGAAAGCTTTACAGGGGACAGCATTACTTCAATTTCCGGAATTTTAAATGGTACAAGTAATTATATTCTGTCTATGATGCATGATGAGAACCTGGATTTTGAAACAGCTTTAAAATTAGCTCAGGAAGGGGGGTATGCAGAGGCAGATCCTGCACTGGATATTAACGGTTATGATGCCGGCCATAAACTGATTATTCTTACTAAACTTGCCTTTGGCATTGATATTACCGTTGACCAGCTATCTGTAAAAGGCATTGAGAATATTAAGAAGGAGGATATAGATTTTGCTAATGAAATTGATTGTAAGATTAAGCTGATATGTTATGCAAAAAGAATTGATGGAAAGATATTTGCAACGGTAAGCCCCATGATGGTGAAAAAAGGTAATTTTCTTTCAGAAGTGAATGGCGCCACTAATGCTGTAAGATTCGTAAACAAGTATTCCGGCAAGCATATCCTTCTCGGGAAAGGCGCAGGCTCGCTCGAATCTGCCAGTTCTATTGTTGCCGATATAGTATATATTGCCAGATATGCTGAAAGAATGAAGAATGTATACTGGAAATCTGATTTTGATTTTATTGATGCCAAACATTTTGTTTTTCCCTATATGATGACATTTGAGACAATCGATATGCCTGGTATTACCGGATTGGTAACAACTTCTATTGGAAAACGAAATATTAATATTGATACTGTTGGCCATAACCGCCATAATAAGAATATTGCAATATTTGCTATTGCAACAATGCCATGTACACTTAAACAAATTGAAGATGCTATTCTGGAAATTAAAAACCAGAGACCGGATGTTCTGCTCAGTGAGCCTAAAATTATGCCAATATTATACTAACTGGAGCCAATGAAGAAGAAATGTGATTTTTAGATATATGTGACTTTGAAGTAGAATAATTTTTATATTTATGCTTTTAGTTCATATCAGGATGTGACAATAATGTATAGAATAATTTAATAGTGTAAATAAAAATATTGTTAGAGGCAGAGAGATTTATTGTCATAATACAGGTATAAAAAAATACTGCAAACATTTATTTTACTTAGTATAAATACTATATTAGTATGACCAAAACCAGCCTTATATTCTGTATTTGCACATTTGTGGCATTAAATAATTCACTGGCTGAAACAGATTATACTCAAACAATCAGGGGCAGAATTATTGATAAGGATTCGTATATGCCATTGATCGGTGCAACCGTTGTTTTACTGGACTCGACACTCACAAAAGGGACAATAGCTGATGAAGACGGATATTTTAAACTTGAAGGCGTGCCTGTGGGCCGCTGTGGAATTTCTGTTTCTTATATTGGTTATAAACCACAGGTTTTTAATAATCTTATTCTAAAATCCGGCAAGGAGCTGATAATAAACATTGAACTTGAAGAAAATATAGAAGAAATGGAGGAAGTAGTCATCAGGGCTTTTGCAGGTAAAGAGAATCCGATAAATGACATGGCGGTGATAAGTGCCCGCTCATTTACTATTGAAGAAACTGAAAAATATGCCGGAAGCTGGGGTGATCCTTCAAGGATGGCGTCAAACTTCGCAGGAGTATTTACTGCAGGGGATCAGAGAAATGATATTATTATCAGAGGAAACTCGCCTATGGGATTGATATGGCAGTTTGAAGGTATTCCTATCCCAAGTCCGAACCATTTTGATGCCATGGGAGCAACAGGTGGTCCAGTGAGTATTTTAAATAGCAATCTTTTATCAAGATCTGACTTCTTTACAAGCGCTTTTCCTGCGGAATACGGGAATGGTATATCAGGGGTGTTTGATATACGAATGCGTAACGGCAATAACCAGAAACATGAATTTACCGGGCAGGCCAGCTTTGCAGGATTTGAGCTGGGTGCTGAAGGGCCGATATCAAAAAAAACAAAAGCATCATACCTTATTAGTGCTCGTTACTCTATGCTTGAATTAATAAGTGAGTTTTTATGGATCCAGGATATACCAAGATATAAGGATTTATCTTTTAAACTGAATTTTCCTTATGCTAAAGGCAGCCTTTCAATATTTGGATTCGGGGGATTAAGCAAAATAGTACAGGCTGAGGAAGATTCAATTAATTCAATCAATGATCAGACGCAGGAGATACAGAGTGAAGCAGGCAGCATAACGGGATTGGCAGGGATAAAGAATACTTATTTTATAAAAAACAATATCAGGCTGGTAAGCACTGCAGCAGTATCGACTCGAAAACCTTATTATACCGCTGATTCAACTGTTGACGGTGATGCAACGTTAAGATTAATGGAAGATGAAAATACTGAAAACAGGATTTTGATCTCATCCAAAATCTTTGGAAAACTGAATACAAAAAATAGTATTTCAGGCGGAATAATATTTGAAGATTATAGCTTAAATACATACCACCAGGATTCTGAATATTTTAATGAAGAAGACAGCCTGGCAATTTATGATCCCTATGAGGAAAAGAATGGCAATTTGAATTTACTACAGGGTTTTATGCAATGGAAACACAGGTTTAATAATAATCTTACATTGAACACAGGCTTGCATTATCAGCATTTTCTTTTTAATAACAGCTTATCCCTGGAACCTCGTATTGGAATGAAATATGAATTTTTAAAAAACCACTCGTTAAGTTTAGGTTATGGACTGCACAGCCAGCTGCAGCCACTATTCTTTTACTTTGTTAAAAGCAGGGTGTTCGCAGCTGATCCTGCTGATTACAGCTATATTGAGACCAATCATGACCTTGGATTTACAAAAAGTAACCAGTTTGTTTTGGGTTATGACTGGTCATTCTTAAGAAATTTCAGGTTAAAGGTTGAAACATATTACCAGCAGTTATTTAACGTCCCTGTTGAACAGAGGGAGAGCCATGTTTCATTGATTAATGAGGGTGCAGCATTTTATGTGCCCAGATATGACAGCCTGGTTAATGAAGGTACAGGAAAAAACTACGGCGTTGAATTTACTTTGGAGAAGTTTTTAAGTAATAATTATTACACAAAAAGTAATTCAATTCAAGTTTCGTCTTAATAAAATCTTAACTTTTTCTTAATGAATTTATTACTTACTAATGCTCAATAAGTTAAAAAAAGTTTGAATAAATAAAAACCTTACATAAAATTACCGATATTAAAACATTTAAAACAATAATATAAATAATAAAAAGGTAAACATACCGTACAAAATTCAAATCCACTTTTTGCATCATACACCGATACTGGA
>CAZFHF010000055.1:0-13111 GCA_964518655.1 uncultured Bacteroidales bacterium
TCTGTTGCTTGTACGAACTGCTTCTTCAATATTATGATTTGCAATATAATCCCTTGTTTCCCCGTCAAGAATATCATCCAACCTTGACTGTGCACCGCGCTCATTTGTAAGCCGCTTAAAGAACTGAAGCGGATCAGTAATCTGCCAGCGGGCATAAGTATCAACAAATATAAATTTCTTGTCCTTTGTCGGCACCTGGTTCGGATCGCCATCCCACTCAAGGAATCTTCTTTCAAAGTAATTGGTCTTCTGAATAAATGGCGTTTTGAACTTTAAGCCGGGTGTTATAACGGCATCTCCAACAGGTTTTCCAAACTGCGTTATTACAACCTGTTCGGTTTCATTAACAATATATGCACTTTGCGCAATAACTATAATTATTGCCAGAAGCACAACTATGTATATAATTAATCTTGATTTTTTCATGACTTAGTCGCTTTCTTTAATTTGGTTTAATTGCATCTGTAATAGTGGTAATATATTATTACCTTCCTGATCAGTTATTATCTTGTTTCCTAACTTAGGTATCACGCTCTCCATCGTTTCAAGATAAATTCTTCGCCTGGTTACTTCGGGAGCTTTGATATATTCGCTGTAAAGCGCATTAAACCTGGCCACTTCACCTTTTGAGTTATTTACCCTTTCGGTAGCATAACCTTCAGCTTTTTGAATTGTTTCCTTAGCCTGTCCCCGTGCTTTTGGAATTACTTTGTTATACTCCGATTTTGCCTGGTTAATCAATGTTTCTTTTTCCTGCTGTGCTTCATTTACTGCATTAAAGGCAGCTTTTACAGGATCCGGAGGATTCACATCCTGAAGCACAACCTGGTCAATCTTAATACCAAGTGAGTACTCCCTGCAAAGATTTTGCATGAGTTCTTCAAGCCTGGTTGCTATTTCGGTACGTCCAACAGTTAATACTTCATTAACAGTACGATCACCAACAACCTGCCGCATAGCAGCTTCGGAAATATCCCTCAGTGTAGTCTCGGGATTTCTAACTTTAAACAGAAAGTTGTATGCATCCTCAATGCGGAATTGTACAACCCATTCGACATCTGCAAGGTTCAGATCACCGGTGAGCATCAGAGATTCATCTTTAGTACCGGCTCCCCTGGCATATTCCGTTCTTACATCAGCACGTGTTGTGCGGAAACCGAATTCCAGTTTTTGCTGCCTTTCAACAGGTACTTTATATACCTTTTCAATTAAAGGTATTTTAAAATTTAGTCCGGGTTGAACCTGGCGTGTGTATTTTCCAAAACGCGTAATTACCCCTACTTCTTCCGGGTCAATCTGGAAAAAACCATTCCAGACCAGTATTACAGCAACCAGTATTATAATAATCAATCTCAGATTGCTCAGAAATTTTTTTGCCTCAGGAGGCAGATTCAGGTCATTAATAAATTTATTAGCCATCTTTCTATTTATTTATTGGTTTTGTATATTATGTGATTATTTTTCAATTGAACAATATAGCAGTTTAGCTATATTGTAATTTAGCAAGCTACAAATATAGTCATTTATATACAGCCCTCAATTATTTCCTTTATTATTTGACAAAACCTGCATCAGACTGATTATTGATTTTATGAATTCTTGCATCTATTCACTGAAAAAACAACAATACAGCCTCTCCCCTATTAAACAACAATTTTTTTATAATGCTTTATTTATTAATGCTTAATAACTTTTTACTTGATTATTTACTTTAAATATTTTAAGATATATTTATGCCCTTTCATTAATTGCATATGGAGTATGTCTTTTCCTTGTTTTATCAATAAAAAAGCATGGCTGAACAAAGTATCATAGTAAAAAGCGATGTAATTTCCAATATAATTAGTTATTGAAATAATCTTTTTCTATTTTCAAATGTTTAATAATAAAAAAGATTTTAATAGAGAAATGAAACTATTGTTTGTTATCATACTTATAGTAATAATCCTGGTTGAAATATATGTTTACATAGGAATCAGAAGTATTTTCATGCCGGAGAATCAGAAGTTTTTCCACATTATCTACTTTCTGACAGTATTAGTTACAGTGTCGGGTATCCTGAGCATCACTTTTTTTGCCAAAAGAGGTCTTGGTGAAACAAACCTTGTTATCAATACTCTGTTCGGAATGGCATTCACGTTTATCCTGATAAAGATTCTTATTGCCGACTTTTTGTTATTAGAGGATATTTACAGGTTCATCAGATTCGCCATTGAAAAAACTTTAATAAAAGGAGATACTGCTTTTGTAACCAGGAGCAAAGTTATCGGCTTAACAGCTTTAGCAGTCGCTTCAATGTTCTTCATCCTTAGTGTTTACGGCTTGTTTTATGGTAAATACAACTATAAGGTGAGAAACATCTCTCTCTCATTTAAGGATTTACCAGAGGAATTTGATGGTTTCAGAATTTTGCAGATATCTGATATTCACTCCGGAACCTTTGATAATTTCGCGGCAGTTAAAAGGGGTGTCGGGTTGATTAAGAAGCAAAATGCGGATTTGATATTATTTACCGGTGACCTGGTAAATAACCTTGCAGATGAAATCAAGCCATATGTGGAACTATTTGGTTCCATTACTGTGCCATATGGCAAATATTCTATCCTGGGAAACCACGATTACGGGCATTATTACAAATGGCCGTCGCAAGAAGCCTGGCAAAAGAACATGAATAAACTTGCTGATTATCATCGTTTAATGGGATTCAGACTGCTTAAGAACGAGAGTGTGGAGGTTAAAAAGGACAGTGCAGTAGCGCTGCTGGCTGGAGTAGAAAACTGGGGCAGGCCTCCATTCCATCAGTACGGGGATCTTAATAAAACCTTTGAAAACAGCAGGGATAGTATATTCACTATATTAATGTCACATGATCCGTCGCACTGGGATGAACAGGTACTAAAGTTTGGTAGAAACATACAGATTACGCTTAGCGGTCATACGCATGGCATGCAGATTGGTATTGAGACTGCCAGATTCAGGTGGAGCCCTGTTCAATATATATACAAAAAATGGGGCGGGCTTTATAAGGAAGGCCAAAAGTACCTTTATGTCAACCGGGGATTTGGTTTTATAGGTTTTCCGGCACGTATAGGTATCCGGCCCGAGATTACGGTTATTGAACTGAAAAAGAAAAAAGATTTAAGTTAAATTAATGTCTTCTTCCTTCATAAGCCTCAATAATCTGGTCCATCATCTTATCTGTTTCCTTGTTTACCACCATTCTTTCAGGACTGGCTTCAAACCACGCCAGGGTTCTTTTAATACCTTCCCTGAAAGTTATGGTTGCCGTATATCCGGGAACAAATTTTTTGATTTTTGAATTATCGAATATTACGCTATGCGCCTTATCCCCAATAAGGTTTCCTGTCTGTGACTCATCATACCTGCAGATAAAGTCCGATGGTATATGTACCATATTTGCTTTTACTCCGGCTGCTTCAGCAACAGCTTCATATATCTGGTTCCATGTAAGAATCTCATCGGAAGTAATGTGAAAAGTATGCCCTGTTGCCTGCTGGTGGCCCATAAGACCGATAAAGCCTTTGGCAAAATCTTCTGCATGGGTAAGCACCCATAGTGAAGTGCCGTCGCCATGTACAATGATCTTCTTACCCTTTTTCATCCGGTCAATAATGGTGTATTCAGTCCAGCCCCCAACTGCAACAGGAATAACAGTATCATAGGTATGTGAAGGCCTGACAATTGTCGCCGGAAAATTATGATCCCTGTAAGTGCTGATAAGCCTGTCTTCACATGCAATTTTATTACGTGAATATTCCCAGTGCGGATTGGCTACAGGAGTTGATTCAGTTATTACGGGATGTGAAACAGGTTTCTGGTATGCAGAAGCAGAACTTATGAAAATGTATTGCCTGGTCGTGCCGCTAAACAATTCAATATCCCTGTTTACTTCATCCTCGGTAAATGCTATCCAGTTAACAACAACATCCCATAGATGATCCTTGAGCAGGCTTTTTATTTCATTTGTCTTGTTAATATCACATGTTATTGTTTTTGCACCGGATATTGTCCTGCCCGTGGTTCCCCTGTTCAGTAAATACAGGTCCATTCCCTTTGAAATGGCCAGTTTGCTTACGGATGTGCTTATATTGCCTGTTCCTCCAATAAAAAGTACTTTCATATTACATTATATTATATGATTAGAACGTTAAAAATAGTGAATTTGTAAAAGCAGTCTGTTTATAAACAGGTAAATTTGTATATTGCATAGATAAATAATTTATAATTGAAGATCAGATATAAAATATCAGTTATACTTTTCCTGATCCTGTTATCAGTTATATCCTGCAAGAAAGCAAAAGAGTATTTTCACGATCCCGAGACAGAACCTGTTGCTCATGCAGTTAAAACTTCTGCTGCCATAGGTTATTCAGCATCAGTTGCAATATCGGTAATGTCAGGTGTAAAACTGCCCTACGTAATCACTACCGGTGATTGCAACAATTTTCCCTGTACATCACTTAGTCTTGTTACAGTAAATAGTAACAATCAGGTATTGTTTTCAGGAGGAAGCATAGGTGAGATTACTATTGCAGCATTATGGCCTGATGAAGATGCTGGAATTATTACAATTCTATTTACTGACATTAATATCAGCACACAAAACTTTACATTATTAAGTATTCATACTGTACCTGTCATTAAGAAAGAGGATCGGATCATAGTAGTGTTCAGTGAAAATGATATAAATATAGGATCAGATTCAGATACTCTCCTGGATTTGGACTTGTCGCAGGGAGAAATTGACTTTGAATTGGCCAGGCTCGAATATGAAACACCTGATAATTTATATGTTGCCGTTGAGCAAAATGCATGGATCATCGCAATTGATCAGAAAGGCACATTGGATAATTTCAGTGATGATTCGTACCTGATTACTGGCGGAGGCCAGCTTATCGAGGCAACAAGTGTTTCAGGAGGCATAATACAACAAGCCATGTTAAGCGTTGAGCTGAATCCTTATTGCCAGTTTAACCCGGTAAGCGGATTTGCATTAATTAAAAACATAAAAGCTGAAGAAAAGAAAATACCTGAACTTGGAACAGCAGTTTTTGAATTTCATAATCATTGTGATGGCAGGGCCGATGTAAAAATTGCCACAGGGGTATATATCAGATCAAACGGCAAGTCACTACCTCTGAATCTGGATTAACTATCCTTTTGGGTAATTGACATCTATTTCTCAAAGACATATCTGTAATTATTCCTGTTATTTGCGATCCGGTTATGTACAATATATGCCCTGTCCAACAATATTCTTGAATCATTAAATATTTCATTATCAAATAATAATAACCCATTATTTGATGTTGTAATTTCATTGCCTTGAAACGAGCTGCTAATTCTTAACCTGCCTCTGTCAAACATACAAAAGGGAACATTATTGCCGGTATCATATAACATGAGTTTTCCATATTTGAATCTGTTAAAGAACTTTTGCTTTTCATTAAAATCTGTACAAAACCGGATCATGTTCTTAATTTCATCGGCAGCTTCAAATTCAGTATTTGCCACATATCTTTCAAGTTTTCTTTCAAGCAGGGGAATAATATCAACATTGCTGCCATTTAAAAAATCAATCACATTATTCACTATTGCTGTATATTCCAGGGGCATAATATTCATTATGCAAGGAGCTGTGCAGTAACCAAGGTCGTGATAAAGGCATTTGGTTACCGGGTTGGATTCATAGCAGAGCCTGAGTTTGAAGTACTTCTGAATGATATTTATTAAGGTATCAACATCATATTTTCCTTTAAAGGGGCCGAATATTGTCTTATTTCTGATCTTTTTAGATGTGCTTATAACTCTTACAGTCGGGTATAGTCCTTTTGTCAGCATAAGATATTTATACCTTTTATATTTCTTCTGGCGAATGTTGTAATATGGATAGTACTTCTTAATAAGTTTATCTTCTAGCAATATTGCCAGGAAATCATTTATTGTTTCGTAGTATTTAACTTTATAAATACTGGAAACCATAGCTTTTACCTTTGTCCGGCGATCGTGGCTGCTTTTCTGAAAATAGCTTAATACACGTCTTTTTATATCAATTGATTTGCCGATATATATAATATCTCCTTTGTGGTCAGAGAATAAATATACTCCTGGCTTCCGGGGAAATTCATTCTTAATTTTCCTGATAATATTATCTGTTGCCTTTCCTGACATATTGATTATAATACAATCAAAAGAATTACTATTAATATATTCTTTTTAAATATTAATTTCATCATCATACTGATATTTTCTTTAAAAATCTTAGGTCAACAATGTTAAATTCTTTTGTATTTTTGTGTCTTTCCTGATTATTAATAAATCAATGATTGTATTATGGCAAACAAAGTTGTCTCTGTATACGGTTATGGACGATTTGGCAAGTTCTGGGCAGACATCCTTTCAGAAGATTTCCGGGTTAAAGTATATTCACGCAGAGGTTTGAAACAGGAGGAGGTCAGCCCGGGTGTTCAGATTACTGATGCTGAAGACATTTATAACTGTGACGCTCTTTTCTATTGTGTAGCTATTTCTTCGTTTGAAGATCTACTTAAAAGAACGAAAAAGCTATTCAGAAAAAATACTATATATTTTGATACCTGTTCGGTAAAAGTTGAACCGGCAAGATGGATGAAGGAAAATATACCGGGCGATTGTAAAGTTATTGCATCACACCCTATGTTTGGCCCTGACTCATACTTCAGCTCTCCTGAAGAATTGCCTATGGTCATGTGTAACATCCGCGTGACTGATGAGGAATTCAACTATTGGAAAGATTATTTTTCAGGTAAAAAGATGCGGGTTGAAATAATGACTCCTGATGGACATGATAAAATGGTAGCATATTCTCAAGGTATAACACATTATATAGGAAGGGTTCTGTCGGATCTGGAGCTGAAACCAACACTGATAAATACCCTTGGATACAAAAAACTGCTGGAGATCATGCAGCAAACATGCAATGACAGCTGGCAGCTTTTTGTTGATCTCCAGAAATATAATCCTTATACCAAAAACATGAGAATAGACCTGCATACATCAATAGAAAGAATATATTCTGCGCTTGATGAGAATAATACAGAATGATAACCTTCCTAAAGTTTGCAGATAAATTACAGGATTTTAATAGTTACTTTACAACCTTAACTACTCCTCCTCCGTTATATGAATGATATTCACCATTATACATTGCATCGGCTCCAACAGGCCCCATTTTGAATGCACCGCGTGATACTGCCCTTACCAGGTAATAGTAATACTGGGGTTTGTTGTAGTTATATCTGTATAAATTTACAAACATATTGATCCTGTCATCCCTGATATCCTGGTATACAGGATATGATCTGTTGCCTGGCCATCTCATGCCCGGTGGCAATACGGTTAATCTTGGATTTTCTATTTCAAATCCTGAAGGAAGAATATCTGAGATTACTATATTTTCTATTGTTCTGTTTGTACCATTCTCAATCGATATCTCTACCAGTACAAGATCATTCTGCCTGAAGGTATTACCGGATATAAGATTGCCATTCCTGTCAAAGAACCTTTTTCTCACTTTCAGGAAATTATCCTCTTCAATATATTTTCCTGTAGTACTTATTCCTTCGGCTTCCCAGAAATAATACAGATTTCCTTTCCCCTCTGCTGTTATCTCAATGTCAGTGCCTTTTAGTTCTCCCGTATTTAATGTCAGAGTATTATTATTGCATTGACCAATGTTTTTTCCTTTTGATTTTATTACTGCTGATACATCACTTTCAGCAGCTATCTTTGAAATTTTGCCCATTGCAAGAAAGCCGAATACTCTCTCCTGGGTATTTAAATACCTGCTTTTACTCAAATAGTCAGATACATGTTTTGCCATAATACCAATCTGCGGATTGTCAGGTTCAACATCCAGCAATGTATTTAATGCAAGCGCCTCATCCCTTATATATGAATAAAAGCTGCCTCCAAAGGTCTTGTTTGATTTTTCACCTGTAAATGATGAAGGCAGTATTTCCTTAAATTTCTTCTTATCTCCGGCAAGAGCATAGGAAGCTGCAAGAAGATATTTACCGTCCAGGCTAAGCTGGTCAGAACGGGCTTTATAATAATTCATCGCAGACATCTGTTTCTCACCGGCAAGAGCAAGCACGTAAAGGGAATATGGTACTTCGTGGGGTGCTATTTTCCGCTGCTTTGTCCCATTATAATAATAAGATATTGTCTCCTTGTTTTTCAACCTTGTTTTCAAATATTTAAGAAGCTTGTCAAGGAATTCCTCATCAACATCATACCCTGCTTTTTTTGCTTCAACTGCGAAATGCGCGCCATAGACGGATCCCCACCATGTTTCAGATCCGCCGCCGGGCCAGAATGTAAGGCCACCGTTATAAAGCTGCATAAGCCTTATTCTGTCCAATGCATATTGTACGTTTTGCGCCGCATCTGATCTTGCCCTTTTTTCCCTGAATATATTATTTACCATATCACCAAAATACAACTGAGGAAATGCAGTTGACACTGTTTGTTCCACACATCCGTAAGGATACCTGACAAGGTAATCAAGACTTTTGGTGAAATGGATCAGGGGATTATTGCTGACAACCAGCTTATTGTCAATACTGGACTCAATAAAATCCTCCGTGTTCATATTTATCTTCTTTATGCTTCCTGCAGCAACCACACCATAGCCTGTTCTTTTCTGCAATGGCGCTGCAGGCCGTACAGTAATATCCGTTGTATTTAAAAACTTTTCCCCTAATGCCTGGGCATCAATAGTTATGCTGGCTTCACCTGTCTGTGGTTTGGCATAGACCTTAAACACTACTTCCTTTTCACTATTACTGATAATTTTAACTGTCTCGGAGGATCTGCCGACAACAGTCAGCGGCCCGCTAACCTTTATCTGTGTCTTGCAATTTGCTGTTTTATCAGTAGTATTAATAAGAATCACAGGTACTTCAACACTATCCTCGGGACTTAGGAATCTGGGCAATGCAGTGCTTATTACAATAGGATCGGCCACTTTCATATTTGCATATCCTGAGCCGAATGTCTTATCCTTGTAATTTACGGCCATGATTCTCAGGTCACCGGAAAATTCAGGTATGTCGATCTCGTATTCTGCTTCTCCCCTTGAGTTTGTTTCAAGTATGCCGCTCCAGAATGTTACAAGTTTTATTCTTTTACTTGTCAGCGGATTCACTCTTTTTTCCTCTGCGGGGCCTCCTCCTCCTGTATGGCTGGTGATCATTTCCACTTCAGGAAACAGGTACTGGTAAATATCATAGGAGTTTACTTCCAGAGCCCTTTTCTGATAAAAGTAATCGTAGGGATCAGGGGTCCTGTATCCTGACACCTGTAGTATTCCTTCATCAACAACAGCAACAGTCAATGCTGAATTCGGCTTTGCCAGAACCTTTATTTTCTGCCTTGTGCTTGAGCGCGAGCTCTGGGCTGCCTTGATCTCAACATTTATCTTATTTGCAGTATTCTCAACCAGTACCGGAGCAAATCCGTGTGCAACAGTCAGCGGTAAATCTGATTTCTTATGCGGCCTGAATAAAGTAGCTGAGATATAGATATTAGGTATATATTCATCTTTCATATCCAGCTCAAATGATGCTGCACGCTTATCTGTTTCTACATAGAAATAATCAAGTACTTTATTGTTTTCAAGTGTTACCAGTATCTTGCCTGAGAAAGGCGCTTTTAGTATCACCTGCGCTTTTTCTCCGGCATTATATTTGTCTTTATCCACCTCTATATCGATCTGCCCTTCATTGTTAACCTTAAATGAGCTGTAGCTGGTCCTTCCCCATCCGTATGCATAAACTGACCGGCTGATGTATGTGCCTGCTTTGGGAGCTGATACACGCAGCTCATATTTACCTGACAGATCAGGAATAAAACTGTATGAAGAAGATCTTTCATTTATCTTTATCAGCTTTTTAGCAAGCACCTTTTCCACCTTCTCGGATCTGTATTTAAAATAGTTACCTGATCTTGAAAGTACTGTCTTATATTCATGCTTTATCAACTGCACTTCGGCATCCACATCTGTGAGAGCCTTGCCATTTTTATCAACAGCTATAAGGTCTATTTTTACAGGCTGTCCTGTTTTTGTATAATACTGTGAATACTTTATGCCGTAAAAAACATCCTGCGTTATTATGTCCACATTTTTCAATCTGTTAACAGGCCTTCCTGTTTCATCAAATACTGTAATATAAAAGTCGGATTGAAGAATTCCCATGTTTGCATAGTTTGAAGGTATGCTGAAAAGCTCTGTTGCCTTTCCCTCATCATTGGTTTTATCATCCCTGTATACACGCGAAAAATATGTAGTGGCTCCATTTATAGAATAATCATAATCCCTGTTCTCCTTAGGTGAAAAGTACTTGCGTTTCACTGACATCTCCACTTCGTAATTTCTGTTGGCTGCCGGCGGGCCGAAGAAATTTGTTGCCAGCATATCTATTTCAATATCCTCACCGGGCTTATATTCATCTTTATTAAAGTTAACATCTACTTTAATTCTGTCAGGCACAAACTCTTCAACTTTTATAATCCCCGATCCGAGCAGTACATCGTTTGACGTATATATACCTGCTGTATATGATCCGGTTGCTGCAGAAGGTGACAGTGTGATGCCTGCTTCAAAAGACCCATGTTCATTAAGAATTTTCTTTATCTTTTTTAGTGTCTTACCCCTGGGTGTTGTGATCTTGAGTATTACCGGAATCTGCTCCGGTGTATTCCAGTTATAATCCCTGATAATAGCGGAAATATTAATAGTCTCACCGGGCCTGTATAAATCTCTGTCACCATAAATGAAAGTCATAAGTCCTGAGGGATTCTCCCAGCTGCCTCCAACATCAAACCGTGAAGTGGATACCCTGGTATTCCTGAAAGGAACAAAATTGTAATCTCCTTTATAGTCGGCCGAGACCATGTGTGGTTTAAAACCCGGTGCTGCCAGTTCTGAAAATTCATAGGTCGCAACACCGTCAGCGTTGGTTTTTGCTGAGTAAGTAACCTGGTTATTGCGCCCGATGAATGTAATTACAGCATCTGGCAAGGGCTGTGCTGTCAGTAATGAGTTAGCAAATACCGTAATGCTGTTCTTGCCCTCCTTTATTATTAAGCCGATATCGGAAATCGAGATTAGTTTTTCATCCTTTAGCCAGTAGTTTTCAGTAGATCTGATCTCTATGCTGTAAATACCTTTATACTTTGTCAGCTTGTCTTCGAAATCCAGAGTAAGAAGGCGGCTGTTGCCGTAACGCGGCAGCTCATTTACATCTATCTCCTTTTCATACACAACATCGCCCAGTTCACTTGCACTGCTTCTGTCATAGTAATAATATTCATCATAATAATAATCGTCATAATATTCTTCGTCATAACTTGAGAAATTGTAGTTCCGGATATATTTTAAAATATTATTCTCAAATATCTTGGTTATTTTAACCTGCACTTTGGGAACGTTGATGATAGCAACCTCAATATTTCTTGAACCTTTGCCAGAAACATAAAACTCTTTTTTGTCAATAAAGCTGATATTTGGTTCCAGCTGGCCAAAAGAAACCGGCTGGCTGTAATCGTATTTAAGCTTACCTCCGATTTTACCTTCAAGGCCCTTCTTAATTGTTATCTCATATTTACTGTTTAAATCAAAATCCTCGCTTTTAATAATAAAATAGCTGGGAAATACTTCAATATCATATTTTATCCAGGGTGTAATACTGACGTAGTTTTTAATATTCTTCTCATTAACAGACTGCGTGGTTGATAGAGTAATGACTCCTTCGGTGCCGTCATGGTTTGTCTGCAGATCGGCTATCTCCAGTTTAAAAGGTGAAGGAATATCCAGTTCCTGTATAACAGGCTTGTCTGATTTCACAGTTCCCTTATCTGCCGTAAGCCCTTTATCAATAGTCACCGTTGCTTCCATATCCTTATCTTCAGCTTTGATACCCTCTATAACAACAGAAACATATTTTCCTGTTTCATCACTAACCAACCTGAAGTTCTTCTTTTCCTTACCAATTTCAACAACCAACAAATCCGCCACTTCATTTGCCTTCACATCCTGGTTAAACTCTATATCGAGCCTGACAACAGGCTTTCCTTCGCCATCCTCCGGTGCAGACCAGAACGCTCTTATACCGTCTACTTTCAGATAGGGCGTATGAAAATCAAATGATTTATCACCTGAAAAACTGAGGTCCGGAAAATACGCAAACAGTTTTTTTGACAGTTCACAATTGTAATCCGTTGAAGGCATGAATCCGCTTGCAGGCTGAAAAACAAGCCTGTATTTTGATACCCACATATACTTTCCCTGCACTTCAGGCTTGAATTCAAGCAATTTATCATCAATCCATAAATTCACAAGGGAGTCGTTAACAAGGTCTTTGTTAAAGGTGAAATTTAAGTTTCCCGTAACAAGGACTTCCTTATCGAAATTTCGTTCAATGATTCTGACTGAATCCTTCTTTTTACACGAAAAGGATATTACTACAAGTGCGAATAGGAATAACCGGATAGTTTTCATTTGGATTAGATTTTGATTATAAAACTTATTATTATATAAATCTAAAAAAAAATATTGAGTTAAATTAATTTCTGCCCGTGATATTGTACCTTATGAAATTATTGATAATAATATTATAATTGTATAAGTAATTCAAGCAATGGAAAACATAAGACTGGCAAATTTCAGGAATTTTATAGGATCAGCTTACAGCATCAAGCCTGTCAGATATATATTATCAGCAGTCATATCTTTATTTATTCTCTTTATCCTATTGGATCTGATTTTTCCTTTAAGAATAAACATTGAATATTCACCGGTTATTACTTCCCATGACAGTACAGTGATCCATTCTTTCCTGACAAGTGATGACAAATGGAGAATGTATACCGGGCTGTCTGAATTAACACCCCAGCTGAAAAAGACAATCATTTATAAAGAGGATAAATACTTCCGCTATCATTTTGGAATAAACCCGGTATCAATAATCAGGGCATTAATAAAAAATACATTGCATGGAAGGAGAACTTCAGGTGCATCTACAATTACTATGCAGGTTGCCAGGTTGCT
>CAZFHF010000056.1:0-13098 GCA_964518655.1 uncultured Bacteroidales bacterium
CGAGAAGATCGAAATCTCATTTTACAGTACGGATGGTAAATTGCTGAAAACATTCAAATATACATCAGCAGGAGTTACTTTCAGGGAAACTCTTGATATTTCAGATATACTGGAGGGTATATACTTTGTGAAGATCAAAATTAAAGGCACAACAATCACAAAAACAATAATTAAATAACATAACTATCGAAGCCGGAATTAGTCCTTATTAGTTCCGGCTTTGTTTATATCCCGGGATCATTAAACATGTTAATATGAAAGCAGGACTTATTTATCTGTTATTAATTTTCTTAATATTTAGTAACCTGAATTCCCAGGTATTCAATTCATATACTTCTGCAGGCACTGATCTGCCCGGAGATACTGTTAAAGATGTATTTGTTGACCAGTACGGAAATAAATGGTTTGGCACTGACAAGGGGCTGGCAATGTTTAACGGATCAACATGGACAGTCTATACTGATGTTACAGCCCATGCTCTTGCCGATGAAGTAATAAATGATATTGATTACCAGTATGACCAGTTATTAGGCAGAGAATTATGGATAGGAACATTAAATGGTGTTACTGTTGCAACATTCAATGCTGGCGGAATCACTTCAGCAACATCATACCGCTCTGGAGATGCAGGCGTGACACTTGTTTCAAACAAGGTAAATGCAGTATCTGTTGATTCTGCAGGCGCCAGGTATTTTGGTACAGATGACGGACTGGCTGTCCTTGAAGGAGCAATATGGTATTACTTTGATGAAAATTCGGATCCTGACGTAACTGACCTGGAGATACTGTCTATTGATTCGGAAGATGACAGTATATATATCGGACTTAATGGCCCGGGAATGATACTCAATTCACTTGGCGGTGCCCGCATACAGAATACCCCGGATGGTTTTACTGGTGCAACACCGTATGCCTATCCGTATAATATGCAGTCATCTACTGTATATAAAGTTTTTGTTGATTCTAAAGGATATCGCTGGTTTGGTACAGCTTACGGCATAGTAAGGCATACGGGTGTTATAGGCAAGGATCTATCCAAGGATATGATTTATTCAACAGAAAACGGGCTGGTTGGTAATAACGCATATGCCATCAATGAAGATCCCGAAGGCAACATGTGGATAGGCACTGATCAGGGAGTATCAAAAATCAATCCTTCCCTGGAAATTACAAATTATACAACAGGTGACGGTCTTGTCAATAATACCGTATATGATATTGACTTCAACAGGACAACCGGGACTGTCTGGTTTGCCACTGCCGGAGGAGTATCCTATATGGAAGACGGATTTATTCCAAGTGCTGTTAAACAGAAGTTCACTGATAGATTATCTCTTGATATAATACCATCAGTAGTAAGTGAATCAGCAAAAGTAAAAATTAATCTCCCTGAAAACGGATATTTTGAACTGGCATTATATAACATCACCGGACAAAAAATAAGTACCCTGTATGCAGGATATATGAGACATGGTGAGCAGACATTGACACTAAATGTAAGTCAGGGTAACTATAAAGGCGGTATTTATATACTTCGGCTGGAAATGCCTGCTAATGTTATTTCCAGAAAAATTGTTATAGTGAGATAATGCTGTTTTATTTTCTCAATCTCAGCATTATCACACCGTGCCTTGGGATCTCAGCTTTCACGGGTTTTTTTGTAGTTCCTGTATACTTTTGAGCCCACAAATCTCTAATTTTGTATGTATCCTCACTAAAATTTACTTCCATCCCAAATATACTGTCTGTCATTACATGGTCTTTCCAGTTAAACTCAAACATGCAGGGTTCATTGTTCCTGTTAAGAAACAGTACTGCCCATTCATTATTTTCTAATGGTTTAACCCATATTTCAATACTATCCTCATCGTAATATTTAAATGCCTGTATTCCCAGGGAGTCCTGGTTTACTGCTATCACTTCCCTGTTCATAAGTATTTTCTTTGTTACCTCTGATGCCGACCTTATGTCATTGCCCATAATAAGCGGTGAAGCAAACATACTCCATAAAGAAAAATGTGCACGGTCTTCGTTTTCAGTCATTCCGTTACCAACCTCCATCATATCAAAATCATTCCAGTGGCCTGGTCCTGCATATCCTCGTATCCCTTCACGGTAATACACAATTCGCATTACGCCCCATTCAGAATAAGTAACATGGTTTATCTCGCAATCGAAGCAGACCGCTATATCACCGCTTATGCGCCACTGGTGTCCGACATCCTTACCCCACTCCCATGGCTGGTTATTTCCCCATTCACACATGCTGAACAAAACGGGCCTTCCCGCAGCATATAAGGCATCACGCATTTTTGTAAAGGCTTCCTCTGCATCCAATCCTTCAGTATTGCACCAGTCGTATTTCAGGTAATCAATGCCCCAGGATGCAAAAGACTCAGCATCCTGATATTCATGATCCCTGCTTCCCGGGTACCCTGCACACGTTTTTGTCCCTGCATCCGCGTAGATACCAAACTTCAAACCTTTTGAATGAACATAATCAGCAACAGCTTTCATACCATTAGGAAACTTTTCAGGATCCGGAACAAGGTTACCCAGGTTGTCCCTTTCCTTTAAGGACCAGCAGTCGTCAATAACAATATATTCGTACCCTGCATCCTTATATCCATCTGAAATAAAAACATCAGCTATATCCTTAATCAGCTGTTCACTTATATCCGATTTAAAAACATTCCAGCTGTTCCATCCCAGAGGAGGCGTCAGTGCTAAATTCTCAAATTTCTGAGCCATGATATATGGACTTATCATCAGAAGAAATACAACAAGTGTTTTTTTCATAATTATTTTACTTAAGTTATTCCTATGTTCTTTTGCAGTCTTTAATAAAAAATCCAATTTCTTCAAGTGAAGTAATTATATTAGAGTCTTTCAGATAAATATCAGAAGGTATGTCGAGGTGAACAGAAGTAAAATTTAATATTCCTTTTATCCCCGATTCAACAAGAATATTTGCAATATCTACAGCTTCCCTGGGGGGAACAGTAAGAACAGCAATACTAATAGAAAGATTCTTAATTATCTCCTGCATTTCATCAATATGATAACAGGGAACATCTGCTACCTTTGTCCCCACTTTATTAGCATCTACATCAAATGCCGCAACGATATTCAGTTTTGTTTCAGCCTTTCTTATAAACTTGGTAACTGCTATACCAAGATTTCCTATACCAACTATTGCAATACTCTGCCCTTCTTCACAGTCAATCGTTTTCCCAATCAGTTCTATTAACTCTTCAATATTATAGCCCCTTCTGTGATTACCGGTTAATCCTATCAACATTAAATCTCTTCTTACCTGTTCAGGAGTAATATTTAATAATTTCGCCAGGTTATGGGAAAATATATGTGTATTGAAATTATGGCTTATTCTCCGCAGTATCCTTCGGTATTTACATAATCGTGCTACTGTTGTTGCAGGTAATCCCATTAGCTGAAATATAATTTATTCACTAATTTTGCCCGCAATAAATATATAAGATATTTAATCAACAGGCAAGATAAAGTTGTGAATAAATTAACAAATAATATTACCTCACTGAGAATTATGGTTGAAGGTCTGGTGCAGGGTGTCGGTTTCAGGCCTTTTGTATACAGGCTGGCAAAACAATATAGTTGTAATGGTTATGTATTGAACCGCACTAACGGGGTTTTAATAAAAATTGAAGGCCTTAAAAACAATACTGATAAGTTCATTTCAGATCTCAGATCGGGCCATCCGGCAGCAGCAGTTATTGAAAATATTTATACGGAAAAAGACAAGATCGAAAATCTCACTGACTTTGTTATTGCAGGAAGCGAGGACCTGTCAGATGAGATATCACAGATAAGTCCGGATATTGCTGTTTGTGATAAATGCTTAAGCGACCTGAAAAGCCAGTCTCACAGGCTGAACTATCCCTTTATAAACTGCACAAATTGCGGCCCGAGGTTTACAATAATAAAAGATTTTCCATATGACAGGGAAAAGACTACTATGAAGGATTTCAGAATGTGCAGTAAATGTGCCGGAGAATATAACAACATATCTGACCGCAGGTTTCATGCACAACCTGTTGCATGTAACGACTGCGGACCTCAATACCGGTTAATCACAGAGGATGTCGTCATTACTGAGTTCGATAAAATACTTGAAATCCTGGTATCATATATAAGCAAAGGTATGATTATTGCGATTAAAGGGCTTGGCGGATATCATCTTATGTGCGACGCCCTGAATGAAGAATCTGTAAAAAGGCTGAGGAGCTCAAAGCACCGTGAAGGGAAGCCTTTTGCAGTGATGTTCTCTGGTATAAAAAGTATTAAAGAGTATGCTGTTGTTTCCGCTGAAGAGGAAAAATCACTTTTATCATGGCACAGGCCTATAGTTCTCCTTGACGGCAAAAAGAAGCTTGCCCCCGCTGTATGTGTCGGATTTAATACTATTGGTGCATTCCTGCCATATATGCCCATACATTATTTGCTATTTGAAAAACTCGATATTCATGCACTTGTAATGACCAGCGGTAACTTCCATGAAGAACCGATAATTATTGATAATGAGGATGCCATAAATAGCTTACCTGAAATTGCAGATGCCATACTTACATATAATCGCGATATTTATAACAGGACTGATGATTCAGTAGTAAAGATAATAAACAACAATGATCGCATCTTCAGGCGTTCCAGGGGTTATGCCCCTGCGCCTGTTACCCTTGATATCAATATGGACGGTATACTGGCCACAGGAGCTGAACTTGTAAACTGCTTTGCTGTTGGAAAAGGTAACCAGGCTATCCTGAGCCAGCATATAGGGGATCTGAAAAATTACGAGACATACGCATTTTATACTGACACAATAGAAATATTTAAAAAACTTTTCCGGGTCAGGCCATCACTTGTCGTATCAGATATGCACCCCGATTACTTATCAACAAGATATGCGGAAGATCTAAAAATCAAACATATCAAGGTACAGCACCATCATGCACACATTGCATCATGCATGGCTGAAAACAATTTCGATGAACCGGTCATTGGTGTAAGTTTAGACGGTACAGGTTATGGTACTGACGGGAATATATGGGGTAGTGAATTTCTAATTGCAGATCTGAAAGACTTTAGCAGGTTTACTCATTTCGAATATATTGAACTGCCAGGAGGGGATAAAGCGATAGAAGAACCCTGGAGAACAGCAACTGCATATTTATATAAATATTACGGAAAAAAATTATTTGATCTAGAGCTTCCTTTCCTGAAAGATATTGGAAGTGAAAAAACAAATCATATTCTCACTGCCATAGATAAAAAAATAAACTGCCCCTTATCTTCGGGCGCCGGGAGGTTATTCGACGCTGTGGCTGCAATTACAGATATTTGTACTTACTCGGAATTTCATGCCGAGGCACCAATGCGACTTGAGTCAATTGCTGACAGAAATACCGGGGACTGTTATGATTTTAAAACCGGTAATCCAATATCATTTGAAAACATGTTCAAAGAACTTATTGCTGATATAAAAGAAGGAATCTCCACACCTGTCTTATCTGCAAAATTTCACAACACAGTAATTAACGCCATTTTTGAAACTGCTGAACAAATGAGAAAAGAAACGGGGATTGAAAAAGTAGTTTTATCAGGCGGTACTTTTCAAAATAAATATATTTTAGAGAGATTAGTCCCGATATTAATAAATAAAAAATTTAAGGTTTATACTCAGAGTAAAATTCCTTCTAACGATGGAGGAATAGCTCTGGGGCAGCTTGTTATAGCCGCCAGGAGAAGAAATTTATCTTTAGAATAAAATAAATACTTATTACAATTTTCAATTTCAACAAGCAATAAATTACAAATAACAATATACAAATATCAAATAAATACCAAATTCCAATTACATAATGTCAGAAACAAGTTTGGAAAATTGTAATTTTGAACATTGTAATTAATTTGTTTACCCTGTGAAATAAAATAGAAGATTTTAATTTTGTGGACAAAATTATTTCATAGGGTAAATTTTGGAATTTGACTTTAGGATTTTTAACAAAATAACAATTTAACAATTGAATAAATGTGCCTAAGTATACCGGGAAAAGTAATTTCAATAGAAGGTGTTATTGCCAAGGCATCTGTTGGCGGAGTAATTATCAAAGCCGGCCTGCATATGGTGGATAATGTCAAGGTTGGCGATTATATATTGATCCATACAGGTTTTGCACTTCAGAAGATCAGTGAGGAAGAAGCTCAGGAAACTCTTAAGCTGATTAAAGAACTGGAGGATGCGGGTGAGCAATGAGCTGAAATATATTGATGAATTCAGGGATAAGGAGCTTGTACAGGAACTTGCCAGGAAAATAAATCACATCTCCCGGAAGAAAATATCCTTAATGGAGGTCTGCGGCGGACATACAATGGCGATCCATAAGTTTGGCATACCCTCACTTCTTCCTGAAAATGTGAAATTGTTATCAGGCCCCGGATGTCCTGTATGTGTTACAAGCAACAAGTTTATTGACACTGCCGTTGCACTGTCCCGCTTAAAAGATATTATCATAACTACATACGGTGATCTTATCAGGGTTCCCGGTTCAACCTCGAGTCTTGATAAAGAAAAAGCACAGGGTGCTGACATAAGAATAGTATATTCAACACTGGAAGCCCTGGAGATAGCTAAAGAAAATAAGAATAAAAAGGTCGTATTCCTGGGTATAGGTTTCGAAACCACTGCCCCTTCAAGTGCAATTGCGTTACTTGAGGCTTCAAAGCAAAATATCAATAATTTCTATCTATACAGTTCACATAAAGTTATGCCTCCGGCTATGAGCGCACTAATTGATGAAGGAGTAAAAATTGACGGGTATATTGGTCCCGGGCATGTTACAACAGTTGCAGGTGCTAAAATGTATGATGCCCTGGCCGAAAGGTATAAACTGGCAATTGTCATTTCCGGTTTCGAGCCCGTAGATATTATGCAGTCAATTTATTTTCTTGTAAGGCAGATTGAGAATGACAGTCCGAAGGTAGAAATACAATATAAAAGGGTTGTAACATATGATGGCAATACAAGAGCTCAGCAAATGATTAATGAGGTATTTGAACCTCGTGACGACTGGTGGAGGGGACTGGGAGTTTTAAGTGGCAGCGGTCTGGGAATAATAGAAAGATACAAATCATATGACGCTGAAAAGCAGATTGATGTTGAAGTTGAACAAACCATTGAACCTAAAGGTTGTATTTGCGGCGAGATACTTAAGGGATTAAAAACACCCGGTGACTGCGGTCTGTTCAGAAAAGTATGCACCCCCTCGAATCCGGTAGGTACATGCATGGTGTCAAATGAAGGCGCATGCCAGGCATTTTATAATTTTGGATCATAAAAATAATGATATGGGTAAAACAATTTTATTAGGTCATGGCAGTGGAGGAAAGTTAACAAGTGATCTGATAAAAAAAATATTTGTTAGATATTTTAGTAATCCTGTGCTTGAAGCACTTACCGATTCTGCAATTGTAAATGTTGACAACAGTATACTAGCCTTTACAACTGACTCTTATGTTGTTGATCCTATTTTCTTCCCCGGCGGTGACATTGGAAAGCTCGCCATAAGCGGAACGGTTAATGACCTTGCCGTATCAGGTGCAGTGCCAATGTTTATAAGTTCATCCTTTATTATTGAGGAGGGTTTCTCTGTTGATGATCTCGAAAACATCACAAAATCCATGCATGATGAAGCGGAAAAGGCAGGGGTTAAAATTGTAACAGGCGACACAAAAGTTGTAAATAAAGGATCTTGTGATAAGATATTTATTAATACTTCAGGAATAGGTCTGCTTGATAAAAGACATAAAGCTATTTCCACAGGCGATAAAATAATGGCGGGCGATAAAATTATCATAAACGGCTACATTGGTGATCATGGAATAGCAGTTATGAGTGCAAGGGAAAAACTGAAATTTGAAACAGAGATAAAGACAGACTGTGCATCTCTTAATCATCTTATTAAGTCCGTTCTTGACACCGGAGCTGAAATAAAATTCATGCGCGATATTACCAGGGGGGGACTTGCTACAGTGGTATCAGAAATTACTGAAAACAGGGAGTTTGGAATATCACTAACTGAAACGGACATACCTGTAAGGGAAGGTGTAAGAGGGATGTGTGAGATCTTTGGATTTGATCCCCTTTACCTGGCGAACGAAGGAAAAGTATTGCTTATTGTTTCTGGTGTGTCTGCAGATAAAGTTATTGAAAATATGAGGATCCATGAACTTGGCAGGGATGCCGGGATCATTGGTGAGATTACTTCAGCTAATCCCGGTAAGGCTGTTATGCAATCAATAGTTGGCGGTTCAAGGATTATTGACAAGCTCGCCGGAGAGCAGCTGCCCAGAATTTGTTAGAATATGTTTATTTCCTGGCTGTAAACAGATAATAAGCAGGGATACCGATTATAACAGTACCTATTGCAATAGATGATTCCATGGTTCTTTCCAAAAAAGAAAGTACAAGAATTGAAATATATATTAGTGAGAACAGGATAGCGGAACTTTTGTATATCAATCCTTTATATAAATTATTATACTTAAGAAAAAATATTCCCAGTACGGTAAGTACCGGGAATATTGCCAGTGAAAATCCCATATAAGTCAGTATCTGGTCAAAAGTCCCTGAAATTATCATAACAATGGATATTGCACCCTGCAACAATATTGAAAACGCAGGAACCTGGCTTTTTGGATTTACTTTGGCAGCAAACTTAAAAAAATGGTTGTTTTTTGCCATAGCATAGTAAATTCTGGGGCCAAGAATTATAAATGCGCTGAGAGCAGAGAAAAGGGCAAACGACAGCAGTAATGAGAAAACCCTGTCTATGGATTTGCCGAACATTCTCTGCGCCGCCAGTCCGCCAATTGATATTACATTTTTCATATCTTCAGGCTGAATGGCATAAACATAAAGGGCATTTAACAGCATATACAGTACAATAACAAGGCCTGTCCCTATAAAAAGCGATAATACAATATTTCTCTCAGGTTTTTTTATTTCAGAACCTATATATGTAGAAGCGTTCCATCCGCTGTATGCAAACATGATCCACATCATTGACAATCCGATGCTTTTCCACCCGCCCAGATTAAAGCTAAAAGAAGGATTATTAAATATATTGGAGGTTTCACCCTTCCCTGATGAAAATCCAAATATCACGAGTGCCAGTATCAGTCCTACTTTCAGTAAAGTGAGATAATTCTGTACTTTACCGCTATATTTAATTCCTTTTAAATGAATCAGCGTGAATATAGCAATTACCGACACTGACAGCAGTTTTTTAACTGTCTCCGCTCCAATAAGATTATATTCTGTATTAAGCTCAAGTATTTGCGGAAAAGCCCTTGCAAAGTATTCGCTGAAACCAATGGATGCTGCAGCAATGGGTGCTGAGAAACCAACGATAAATGATACCCATCCGCTTAAAAAGCCAAAAAGCGGATGGAATAATCTTGTTAAAAAAATATATTCACCACCGGCCAGGGGGTACTCCGCTCCCAGCCTGCCATAACACAATGCACCAAGTACGGCAACGCATCCTCCTACAAGCCAGAGAATAATCATTAAAAAGGGATTGCCAAGATTTCCCATTAACAGTCCGGAGGTAGTAAAAATACCTGTGCCAACCATGTTAGCAATAACAATGTTGGTAACAGGGAAAAGCCCTATCCTGCCTCCCAGGATATTCCTCGAGTTACTTACTGCCATAGTCTGCTAATCCGATTTTTTATAACTTATTGAAACACCCGCTCCTGATTCATCTATTGTTGTTTCATAGCCAGGCAGGCTATCAACATAGTTTATAAATTCACTTATGCCCCCTCCTCTTCCATAACCTTGTGACCTGTGGTATTTTCTTACATTATGCGCTGTATAGCAACCTCCTTTTGTAATTTTGGGATCAACAGCTACAAAATAATCCTTATACCACCATTTATCAGCATCACTAAAAACAAAATCAAACGGGCCTTTTAATTCATACACAAGATTATGGGCATCTGCCAGCCGTGCATCAATATATATGTCAAGTCCTGCTTCCTTAAAGTTTGCCAGCGCCTGTTTATGCCTGTCCTCATCCATTTCAATAGTGATAAGTTTTCCTCCCGTCTTGCTCATTGCCCATGCTATCCATATAGCCGAATGTCCTGTAGAAGTCCCGATCTCAAGAGCAGATGTATACTTATTTTCAATAATTATATCATAAAGTAATTTACCATCAGTTGCAGGAACATTCATATCGTGCCATTTATCAGCGTGGCTGTCAAGAAACCTTTTTACCTTTTCATCCAGTGACGGATTTTCTTTTAATTTCTGTGCCGGGACAGAATTTATAAAAACAAACGTTAAAAACAGTAATGAAATGATTATGGATCTTAATATTTTTGCTGATTTCATTTTCATTAAGTTTAATTATTGCTTCCTGAACTAACGTTAATAATTGTTATAATATTACATGACTTTTTACTGTTTCGTACACACTATAATCAGACAAATTTTTAAATTAATACTTTTGCCTGAGAAAAAAAATCTATCTGCGATATTTGCCGGAATAATGTTTACCAGGCTGTACAATATTTTTATTAAATTGCGCTTCATTTAAAAACAAAAAAAATCCTTTACTTATGATATTTGATATTGGTATGATCAGGTCAGTCTATGATGATTTTAAAAGACGCGTGGATGCCGCCCGGGAAATTATAAAGAAGCCACTTACGTTAACGGAAAAGATATTATATGCACATCTTTATTCAGGTCATGCTGACAGAATATTTTCACGGGGAACTGATTATGTGAATTTCTCACCTGACAGGGTTGCAATGCAGGATGCAACGGCGCAGATGGCATTATTGCAGTTCATGCAGGCCGGAAAAAAGAAGACGGCTGTACCTGCAACCGTCCACTGTGATCATCTTATTCTTGCAAAAGCAGGTGCTCTTCAGGATCTTGAATCATCAAAAAAGATGAATAATGAGGTATATGATTTTCTTGCATCTGTATCCAATAAATATGGAATAGGTTTCTGGAAGCCGGGGGCAGGTATTATCCACCAGGTTGTTCTTGAAAATTATGCTTTTCCGGGAGGAATGATGATTGGAACGGATTCTCACACCCCAAATGCCGGTGGACTGGGGATGATAGCCATTGGCGTGGGCGGTGCTGATGCTGTGGATGTTATGGCAGGTATGCCATGGGAGTTGAAGTTCCCAAAGCTTATCGGGATCAGATTAACAGGCCGCCTTAACGGCTGGACATCACCCAAGGATGTGATATTAAAAGTTGCAGGAATACTCACAGTTAAAGGAGGCACAGGGCATATTGTCGAGTATTTTGGAGATGGTGCTGAAAGCATCTCCTGTACGGGAAAAGGTACAATCTGCAACATGGGAGCTGAGATAGGTGCAACAACATCTGTTTTCGGGTATGACAGTAAAATGGCAGAATACCTGCGTATAACAGGCAGAGATGAGGTTGCTGACATGGCCGGTAATATATCAAAATACCTTACCGGCGATACAGAAGTATATGCCAGTCCGGACAAATACTTCGACCGGGTTATAGAAATAGACCTTTCAAAGCTTGAACCGCATATCAACGGGCCTTTCACTCCTGATCTTGCAACACCCGTTTCGAAATTTGCAGAATCTGTAAAGAGAAATGGCTGGCCTGAAAAGCTTGAAGTCGGACTTATAGGTTCATGCACAAACTCATCATACGAGGACATTACAAGGGCTGCATCTGTTGCACAGCAAGCTATTGATAAAAAGCTGGAAATGAAATCCGGATTTACTGTAACGCCAGGATCAGAGCAGGTAAGATATACCGCAGAAAGGGACGGCCTGCTGGAAAAATTCAAAAAAATCGGGGGCATAGTGCTTGCAAATGCCTGTGGCCCCTGCATAGGACAATGGATGCGACAGGGAGCTGAAAAGCAGGAGAAGAATTCTATAATGACCTCCTTCAACCGCAACTTCGCTAAACGTAATGACGGCAATCCCAATACACACGGATTTGTTGCATCGCCGGAAATAACCACTGCATTTGCCATCGCAGGAAAACTGACTTTCAACCCGATGACCGACTACCTTATAAATAAAGACGGTGAAAAAGTAAGGCTTGATGAGCCAGCGGGTATTGAAAAACCGCCCAAAGGATTTGATGTCAGGGACAAAGGATACCAGGCACCAGTTGAAGACGGCAGTAAAGTTGAAGTTATCGTGAAACCGGATTCAGAGCGTCTCCAGCTTCTATCTCCATTTCAACCATGGAACGGCGAGGATTATACAGGGCTTAAAGTACTGATTAAAGCAAAAGGCAAATGTACAACCGACCATATATCCATGGCAGGGCCATGGCTGAGATACAGGGGTCATCTTGATAATATCTCGAATAACCTTCTTATTGGAGCAGTAAATTATTTCAATGACAGCACGAACAGGGTGAAAAACCAGCTGACCGGCGAATACGACGAATTACCAAAAATACAGAGGTATTATAAAGAAAAAAGTATAGGGACTGTAATCATTGGTGATGAGAATTACGGAGAAGGCTCCTCGCGCGAACACGCTGCAATGGAACCACGGCATATGGGTGTCAGGGCGGTATTGGTCCGTTCTTTTGCACGTATACATGAAACAAACCTCAAAAAACAGGGCATGCTTGCATTGACCTTTGCCAATAAAGAAGATTATGACAAGATCAGGGAAGATGATACGATAAGTATTACAGGACTGAAAGAATTTGCTCCTGGCAGGCAGCTTAAACTAATATTATTGCATTCTGACAGGACTGAAGATTTGATATATGCAGATCATTCATATAATGAGACCCAGATAGAATGGTTCAGGGCAGGTTCGGCACTGAACCTTATAAAACAAAGTAATAAGTAACACATTTTTAAATTATACCAAATATCATGAATCAATTAACTATTATTAAAAACTCAATTATTGTTATTCTGTTATTAACGGCGATAAGTTGTTCAAAAGATGATGAAGTGAATCCGTATGCCTCGGGACCAGCCATTGAATGGATTACAGGGGGAACAATAATGACTT
>CAZFHF010000057.1:0-13003 GCA_964518655.1 uncultured Bacteroidales bacterium
AAATGGTCCGGGTTTTGTCATTAAACCCAAAATTATCGGAAAAACGGAAAAAGTGATAAACAATATCAGGGCGTTATATGACAAGACAGGTAAAGGAAATGATTACCTGGGCTGGGTAAAGCTTCCGTCGCTGATAAGTGATGCTGAGATTTGTATGATTGAGAAAGCAGCATTGTATTTGAGAAAAAACAATATTGAAATACTCGTCGTTGTCGGTATAGGAGGCTCATATCTTGGAACCCGGGCTGTTTATGAAGCGTTATCCCACAGCTTTGAGCAGTTAAAAGAAATTCATGATAATCCGTTGATATTATTTGCAGGGCAGAATATAAGTGAAGATTATCTCTCGGAACTTATAGAGATCCTGGATGATAATAAATATGCAATTGTAGTAATTTCAAAATCAGGCACTACTTTAGAGCCGGCAATTGGTTTCAGGATCCTTAAGGAGCATTTGATTAAAATGGAAGGTGAAAAGAATGCCAAAGATCTGATAATAGCAGTTACAGATCCTGTCAAAGGTGCTCTTCGTGCTATGGCCGGCAAAACTTTTAACAGGTCATTTGACATCCCGGGCGATGTCGGTGGCAGGTATTCTGTTTTCACCAATGTCGGCCTGGTGCCTTTATGTATTGCAGGTTTTGATATACGTTCGTTCATTAATGGTGCTAAAAATATGCAGAACCTTACAGGACCTGATACGAAATTTGAAAATAATCCTGCGGCGCTATATGCCGCTGCAAGGTACTCCCTTTACCGGGAATCAAAGAAAATAGAAATACTGGCAAATTATGATCCGCGCCTGCATTACATCGCGGAATGGTGGAAACAATTGTACGGGGAAAGTGAAGGCAAAGAAGGCAAAGGGATATATCCTGCAAGCGTTGATTTCACAAGCGACCTTCACTCAATGGGACAGTATATCCAGGAAGGGGAAAGAAGCATCTTTGAAACCGTCATATCTGTCAGGAACACCGGAACAAAACTGACAGTCCCAAAAGAGGCAGATGATATTGATAAGCTGAATTACCTGGCAGGAAAACGAATTGACTATGTAAACAAAATGGCTGAAAAAGGTACTATTAAAGCTCATGTTGACGGTTCTGTCCCTAACATACATATTGAAGTACCTGAACTTAATGAGTATTACCTGGGCCAGTTAATGTATTTTTTCCAGATGGCATGCGGCATAAGTGGTTATCTGCTTGGCATCAATCCTTTTGACCAGCCCGGTGTTGAAGAATACAAAAAAAATATGTTTGCCCTACTGGGAAAGAAATAATCTATAAATGAACTACCTGGCGCACGTCTTCCTTTCGGGTGATAATGAAGAAGTAATAATAGGCAACTTCATGGGTGATTATGTTAAAGGAAGAGATTTTAAAAAGTACTCTGAATCAATAAAAAAGGGTATCCTTCTGCACAGGAATATTGACTCGTATACTGACAAAAACAAAATAGTCAGGAAAAGCAAATCGCTGCTGAAAAAAAATTACGGCAAATATTCAGGTATCATTATCGATATTTTTTATGATCATTTTCTTGCCGGAAACTGGCATAAATTTTCCAGTCAGTCACTTACTGATTTTACAGATAATCTTCATAAGATATTAATTAAGTATTCCTCAATTCTCCCGGGAAAAGTAAGATCGTTTTTACCCTCGTTTATTGATAACAATTGGATCAGGACTTACAAATCAATAAAAGGTGTTGAGATAGTACTTAACAGGATGTCAGAAATTACAACGCTTCCTGATGAAACTGATTTTGCTATTGATGTACTTAAAGAATACTACACTCAGATTGAAGATGATTTTCTGGATTATTTTCCTGGTCTGATAAAATATGTATCTGAAAAGTTCAATATCTTTTTCCCGGAGATTAGTTAGAAGCACACTGGTCGCTATCATATAATTTCTCGAATTCCAGCCTTCTTATGTTATCATCAATATCCAGGAGTTTCCTGAATCTTTTTTCATAGAAAAATTCCTTCTGCCCGAAAGCCGGTTTAAGTTCATCTATCCAGATAGCGTTCTCATTGTATTTAGCAAGGAACGGTTTACCTGTCCACCTGGGATCACGGCCCTGAATAAACTTCAGCATTATCACCTTCTCGTCAAAGATTTCCATAACTCCTGATATTTGTATTTTACCCGGACTTGTGGACATACTTGGCCCCCTTACGGTGCGACACAGACCGCTTACATTCGAATAGGCGTCCCTGAATATTTCCCATGCCTTAACAAGGGGAATTGCAAAGTAATTTTGTGCGCTTGTGTTTCTTGGGGTAAACATATAGTATGGAATTATGCCCAGTTTCACCTGGTCTTTCCAAAGCTTAATCCATAAATCAGGAATGGCATTAATATGATTTAATATGGGTGACTGGGACCGTATTTGTGCGCCTGTATCAATAATATTTCTTACTGCAACTTTGACAGCTTCTGTTGACAGCTCAACCGGATGGTTAAAATGAGCCATAAAAGCAAGATGCTTGCCTGAATCAACTACTTTTTTAAAGATATTCAGAATATCCCCGGAATCGCTATCGGAGATAAACCTGTAGGGCCAATAACTCAATGCTTTAGAGCCGATCCTTATCGTTGTTATATGGTCTAATTCAGCATTTAATATAGCATCGATATATTTCCCGAGATGATTTGCAGACATAACCATAGGATCTCCGCCAGTTATTAATATATCGGAAATCTGCTGATTTCCTTTCAGGTATTTGATAAGCAAATCTGTTTGTTTTGTTGCAAATTTCAACCAGGAATTACCGGCAAGCTGAGGCCAGCGGAAACAGAAAGTGCAATATGCATGGCATGTTTGGCCCTGTGTCGGGAAAAACAACAAAGTCTCATTATACTTATGCTGAATACCTGTTAATTTGATATTATCCAGTTCCGGTACATTACAATCAAGCTGGTCCCCGACAAAAGGATTAAGCTGAAGCCATATATCATATACAGCTTTTCTTATCTCTGATTTGCCGGCTTTGTTCCTGACAAGCCCGGCAATCTTTTCAAAATGATCATTTTCCAGCAATTCCCGTTTTGGAAAATTCAGAGTATATACCGGATCATTCCTGAAATCATTCCAGTCAATAAGTTCATTAACAACATAATTATTTGTTTTGAAAGGTATTACCTGAGAAGTAACTTCAATCTCAAACTTTTCCTTGCCGGTTAACCTTTTAAGTTGAGGTATATCTTTAATATTACTTATATTATACGTTTTAAATTTCATAAAACAATTTTAATTCAGGAGCATTTTTTTTTATCGGCCAATTATAATGCGCTATTGCAGCGCAGAAATAATCATTAATATATCTGCGTAATACAATCTGGCAACTTAATAGTGATGCAAAAATAATAAAATAAAATTATTTACTTAAGATATGCCATTCTTGAAGCATCAAGGCGGACCAAAATAAACAATAAAATTGAAAATGCCAGTAATGAGGAGCCCCCGTAACTAAAGAAGGGCAGGGGGATTCCAATAACAGGGGCAAGGCCTATAGTCATACCAACATTAATTGTAAAATGAAGAAATATTATTGACGCCACAGCGTAACCATAAATTCTGGTAAATGGTGATCTCTGCCTTTCCGCCAGAAATATTATTCTCAATAAAAGGAGAGTAAATAAAATAATCACTATAGTTGTTCCAACAAATCCCCATTCTTCTCCAACGGCACAGAAAATAAAATCAGTACTTTGCTCCGGCACAAAATCAAGCTTTGTCTGAGTTCCCTTGAGATATCCCATGCCTTTAAATCCGCCCGAACCAATAGCTATTTTTGATTGATTAACATTATAGCCGTATCCCCGTGGATCAGATTCTTTGCCAAGCAAAATATTTACCCTTTTTTGCTGGTGTGGTTTTAAGACATTGTGAAAAACATAATCTACTGAATATGTGAAGGTAATAAAGCTGAACAGGAACAATATAATCACAGCTACATTATGTATTTTATATCTTAGCGAAAAAACAAGGCAAATAACCGATGATAGTGCTAATGTAAGAAGAACGATCACATACTCGCTTAAATTAAATTGAACATATTTGTTTGCAACTTTAATAATAAAATAGAATGAAACAACCATGACTATGGCAATTACAATATGTTTGATTCTCTTATTTATTGCATAGTATGTTATTAATGCCAGTGTTACCAGGCTAATTACTGTGACAAGCTTGGAGAAAATCAATGATCCTATAAACAATCCTATTATTATTGCGCCCAGAACCAGTACCCACCCGGGTAATCCTTCGCGGAATAATACAAGGAAGAAGCAGCAGTACACAATTGTTGTACCCCAGTCAGGTTGAAGGAAGATGAGGAGTGCAGGTATTGTAACAAAAGCAAAAAGTATCAATATTGATTTAAAACTTCTTATAGTGACATTATAGCTGCTCAGGTATCTGGCAATAGCCAATGATGTAGCTATCTTGGCAAACTCAGAGGGTTGAAAATTAAACCCAAGTATTGTAATCCACGATCTGGAGCCGTGTATAACTTTTCCGAAAATCAATACTGAGATCAATAACACAATAGTTATCCCATAAATAACATATGCAAAAAAAGGATAGAACTTATAATCAATAATAAAAACCACTAAAATTGCTATAACTGATATAGTTATCCAAACGAGCTGGTTGCCGTATTTCTGACTTGTATCAAATATATTTTTATACTGTTCATTATAATTTACGGCAAAAATATTCATCCATCCAAAAAGGATAAGAATTACATAAAGGATTACTGTTACCCAGTCAATATTCGCCAGTATGTTTATTCTCCGTATCAATTTTCAAATAATAAATTCTGGGTCAGCATTCTGTTTTCCAGCCATTTTCTATAATATGATATAGTATCCGTAAGATATTTCTCAATCATAAGGCTTGCAATGGGGGCAGCATAGCGTGACCCCCATTCGCCATGTTCAACGAAAACAGAAATTGCTATTTTCGGATCATCTTTAGGAGCAAATGCAGTAAATACTGAGTGTTCCTTTCCATGTGGATTTTCAGCTGTTCCTGTTTTTCCGCAAATTATTATATCTTTCAGTTTAGCAATTCTTGCCGTGCTCCCTTCTCCTCCATTCACTGCCATTTCCATACCTTCGACGATCATTTCAATATTGGCTGAATCAATGGTTGTATAATGAGGCTGGCTGAACCTGTGGTTTATAGTATCTATTCCATCTATTTCTTTAATAATATGGGGAATATAAAAATACCCCCTGTTAGCTATTGCTGCAGTCATGTTTGCCAGCTGTATAGGTGTAATAAGTATTTCGCCCTGTCCTATTGACAGGGAGATTACAGTTAATGCTTTCCATCCGTTTTTCCCATAGTATTTATCGTAATATGATGGTAAAGGAACAAATCCTCTGAGTTCATTTGTAAAATCAGTATTCAGTTTATCGCCGAAACCAAATGAAATAACATGGTTGCGCCAGCTATCAAAAGCATCGGCTATGCTTTCGTATTTCTTATTCTCGAGAATTCTTCTGAAAAGGTTGCACATGTATGCATTGCAGGAATATTGTATAGCCTGTGATATATTATATGGAGTAGGATGCATATGACAGCCAACATGGATATTCCTTGCATAATATCCAAGGTCACAATAATATTTCGTGTTATATGTAACAACTCCTTCCTGCAGGCCAATCATAGCATTTAGAGGTTTAAAGGTTGAGCCGGGCGGATAATTTGCCATCAATGCCCTGTTAAATAAAGGCTCAAGGGTATCGTTCTCCAGCTTAATGTAATTGGCAGAACGTTGCCGTCCTACCAGCAATGAGGGTTTATATGCAGGAGATGAGATCAGCACAAGTACTTCACCTGTTGAAGGTTCAATAGCCACAATACTGCCCTTATAGTTTTTCATCAGCTTCTCTCCATAAGCCTGCAGCTTGCTGTCGATAGTGCAGGTTATATTACGTCCTACTTCTGCATCTTTGTCAAACCTTCCATTCTGATACGGACCTTTGATGCGGCTGTGAACATCGACCAGGTAAACCTTTTGGCCCTTATTGCCCCTGAGAAACTGTTCATATGAATGTTCTATCCCGCTTATTCCTATGTAGTCCCCTAAAGCATAATATTCATTCTCCTCAATAAACTGCTCATCCACTTCACCAACATAGCCTAAAACATGGGCTGCAATTTCCTTGTGGTATTTCCTTAACGTCCTTGATCTTACATATAACCCGGGATATTTGTATAACTTTTCCTGCAGCACAGCATAAGTCTCAGGGGATATCTGTTTAATAAAGGGATCTCTCCTGTGTTTATATGATTTTTTTATCCCTTCTCTCAGCCTTTGAATATCAATATCCAATATATTGCATAGCTCAATGCTGTCAAACTCTTTAAGCTCATAGGGAGCAATCATCAAATCATATGCAGGCTGGTTATAAACCAGTAATTCCCCATTCCTGTCAAATAGCAATCCCCTGGCAGGATAAAGTATTTCAATACGCTTTGAATTATTCTCAGCCGAAAGTTTATATGAAGTATTTATAACCTGAAGAAAAAACAGCTTTATTATAAAAATTGATGCAATAATTATAAATATAGTGCTGATAATATATCTTCTTACTGTATATTGATCCATCTTCTAGCGACGATAAATAAAAAACTGGCTGATAACTATAAAGCCTGAAGTAAAAATCACACTAAGCAAGACTCTCAGCAAAGTACTAAAAAAACCACCAATCCTGAAAATCTCAATATAGAAAAGAAACATGTGATGAGCCAGTATTAAGATAAATGAATATTTAATAAACCAGCTTGCCCCATAATAGGCAACTCTGGGAAATGTACCTGATTCATAACCATCACGGGGAGATATAATATTCAATACATAAGGCCTGAGAAACGCCATAAATACCGTTGCTGCAGTATGCATCCCCAGTGTTTCAGAGAATAAGTCCATAGTTAATCCTAACAGAAATGCTGAAGCAAGAAGTGCCCATTTTGGAGTTTCAAAGGGAAGCAGGAGCACAAACAATACGTATATATATGGATTTATATATCCTGAAAACTGTATATTATTAAATATTATAAGCTGTGCGATGATTAACACTATGAAGCGGGCGATATTTCTGGGCAGTACTTTAATCATTTTCAGCGGTTTTCTCCAGTTCAATTTGTTCTTCTCTGAACATGTTTTTTACAACCTGGACATTTGATAATTTTTTAAAATCAACAGCCAGGTCAACCTTAATCTCATAGTAGTTGCCGCCTTTCAGTTTGAAATCTGACGCTATCCCTATCATATAGCCTTCAGGAAATATTGCCGAATACCCGCTTGTTACTATTGTATCACCAATCAAAATATCCACATGATGCGGAATATCAGTAAGTAAAGCTTTCCCATGGCCTGTGCCTGTCCATGATAAAGGCCCGAAGTACTCATTTCTTTTTATTTTACCATTTACTTTAAACTTGCGGTTTAATAATGATAATACTGAAGAATAGTTATCCGTCACACTTTTTACAATCCCCACTATCCCTTTATCTGATACTACTGCCATATCGGGTTCAATGCCATGATTCCTGCCTTTATTAAGAGTGATATAGTTATATTGCTTATTAGTAGAATTATTAATCACTTTAGCATTGATATACAAATATTTACGTTTATAAATGGAATCATTCAGCAAGGCAGCATCAGATGCAGTAGTCCGGTAAGAGCTTTTAAGCATGTTATACAGCTTGTTATTCTCTTCTATAAGCTTTCTGTTTTCTTCCCTAAGTGAGAGATAATCTTTAATATTATCGAATGTTTTTGAGAATCCCCCGGCAAGAGAGTAGGTGAAATTTACATATCTTGCCCTGTGGTACTTACTGGTATGAAAAAGTAATATAAAGGCAAGTATTTCTAAAAGGATAAAAATAATGATAAAATTGTGCCTTACTATAAATCTAAGCAGATTCCTCATTACGGATACTCAAAAATTCTTATTATCTCATAAGAAATGTAAACTTATCTACATTTTTAAGTGCAATGCCTGTTCCTCTGGCCACAGCGTGTAATGTATCTTCAGCCAGGTGAAAAGGGATATTTATTTTATCTGACAGCCGTTTTTGTATTCCTCGTAATAAAGCTCCTCCGCCGGCAAGATATATACCTTTGGCAACAATATCTGCATATAGTTCAGGAGGTGTCTGTTCAAGAACAGAGAGTATGGCAGATTCCACTTTTGATAATGATTTATCAAGGCAGTGAGAAATTTCCTGGTATGATATAGGTATTTCTATAGGCATTGCAGTCATCAGGTTAGGTCCTCTGACGTTATAATCAGGAGGAGGATTATCTATATCAGGCAAAGCAGAGCCGACATTTATTTTAATTTCTTCGGCGGTCCTTTCCCCGATTTTGATATTATGCTGGTGCCGCATATAAGCCTGGATATCAGCGGTAAATCCATCACCTGCAATTCTTATTGACTGGTTGCAGACAATTCCCCCGAGTGCTATAACTGCTATTTCTGTTGTTCCTCCACCAATGTCAACCACCATATTACCTTCAGGAGCAGTAACATCCAATCCGATACCAATAGCTGCTGCCATAGGTTCATAAATCATATATACATCCCTTCCCCCGGCGTGTTCAGATGAGTCACGAACAGCCCGGATCTCAACTTCCGTACTTCCCGAGGGAATACATACTACCATTCTAAGCGAGGGGGTAATAAACCTGGATCTGGTATTCATCATCTTTATCATACCGCGGATCATTAGCTCCGCCGCATTAAAATCCGCAATCACTCCATCACGTAAGGGCCGGATAGTTTTTATATTCTCATGTGTCTTGCCATGCATCTGCCTTGCCTCTTCCCCAATGGCGATAAGCTTCCCTGTATTATTATCAATAGCAACGATTGAAGGTTCGTCAACTACAACCTTGTCATTATGAATTATTATGGTATTGGCAGTTCCTAGATCAATTGCCAGCTCCTGGGTTAAAAATGAAAAAAGGCCCATATAAGTACACTATTATTAAAATCCTGGTTAAAGTTAATTTATTTTATAATTCATTAATATAATAATATCTATTATATATTAAAAATCACGAAAATAGTTAAAAGAAGTGTATATAATTTTATTTATGGGATTTTTTAGCTTCTGTATTTTATTTCAGTGCTTAAAGTGCCTCACTCCGGTTACAACCATTGCCATATCATTTGCATCGCAATAATCAATTGAATCCTGATCCCGTATAGATCCTCCGGGCTGAATAACCAGCTTTATCCCCACCACATTTGCAATCTCAACACAATCGGGAAAAGGGAAAAAAGCGTCAGATGCCATCACTCCTCCTTCAAGCTTAAATCCAAAATTTCTTGCTTTGGTTATTGCCTGTCTCAAGGCATCCACCCTTGAAGTCTGGCCGACACCACTGGCCATGAGCTGTTTATTCTTGGCAAGTACTATCGTATTTGACTTTGAGTTTTTAACTATTTTATTTGCAAATACAAAATCAACATATTCCTCATCATTGGGAATACGCTTTGTTACAGGTTTCATATCATGTGCTGTCTCAATTTCCATGTCCCTGTCCTGCTCTATAACACCATTCAGGAGTGACCTGAATTGTATCTCCGGAAGCTTGCATTCTTTTCTTACCAGCACTATTCTGTTCTTTTTCCTTTTCATTATCTCAAGAGCATCGTCAGAGTATGAAGGTGCAATTATGACCTCAAAAAACAATTTGTCAATTTCTTCCGAAGTTGCTTTATCCACCTCAACATTTGTTATTAATATACCACCATAGGCTGATACAGGATCCCCTGCAAGGGCATCTTTCCATGCATCCAGCAATTTGTTTCTTGATGCTATCCCGCATGCGTTGTTATGCTTTAATATTGCAAATGTTGTGTCATTAAACTCATCAATTAAATTCACCGCAGCTTCAATATCAAGTAAATTATTATAAGAGATTTCCTTGCCATGGAGTTTATCAAAAATCTTGCTGAAGTCGCCATAGAATGTTCCTTTTTGATGGGGATTTTCTCCGTACCTTAATTCCTTTGCCTGGGCAATACTTTGTTTAAAAACTTTTTTATCCTTGTTCCTGTTGAAATAATTAAATATTGCAGTATCATAATGAGAAGACACATTAAATGCTTCCAGGGCAAGTTTTTCCCTTTGCTCAATTGATGTTACGCCTTTCTTGCTGTTAAGGATATCAAGTAATAAGTTATATTGCTCCTGTGATGAAATTATCACAATATCTTTATAATTTTTTGCTGCTGCCCGTATAAGGGATATTCCTCCAATATCAATCTTCTCTATTATTTCCTGTTCCCCGGCACCTGATGTCACTGTTTCCTCAAACGGATAAAGATCGACAATAACCAGATCAATTGCAGGTATCTCATATTCCTTAAGCTGTGATTTGTCATCCTCATTATCCATTCTTGCCAGGATACCTCCAAATATTTTAGGATGTAAAGTTTTAACCCTTCCCCCAAGTATTGAAGGATATGATGTTAATTCTTCCACCGCTGTAACATCAATCCCTGAATTTCTTATAAAGTCCTTCGTCCCTCCTGTAGAAATGATTTTTACTCCAAGCTTGTTCAGCTTTTGTACGATTTCTTCCAGATTAACTTTATGATACACAGAAATCAAAGCGGTTTTAATTCTTTTCTCATTCATTTAGTTGTTATTTTTGTTCACAATTAATAAATTTCAAACTCAGTTGCCCGGCAATATATTAATTTTTTCAAAATATCATTTAGTGTTTCATATATTTGTTTTAACGAAAAATGAACATGCCTCTGTATCTTCTGAGATTGTTAATAAGAAAAAAATATATTCTGAATGTTTTGCGTTAAAGTGGTAATAAAACAAATTTTTACAAATGAGTAAAATACGGCATCTAAATATCCTTAATGAAAGTTTTCAGTCTGCTATTAAAACCATCAGTGTAAATAAGCTTAGGACTTTTTTATCATTGCTTGGAGTGACGATTGGTATTTTCGCCATTATTTCGGTATTTACCGTTCTTGACTCTATGGAAGCTGAAGTAGAAAAAGGGCTGTCCTCTTTGGGTGATGATGTCATATATATTCAAAAATGGCCCTGGGCACCTGAAGACGGAAAAGAATACACATGGTGGAAATACCTGAACCGCCCTGTACCTACATTCAAAGAACATCTTGAAATTAAGCGCAGGGTAGAAAAAGCAATGGCTGTAACTTTTTTTGCTGTTACAGTAAAGACCATAAAGTACAAAAATAATTCTGCTGAAAATGTTGAAATCTGGGGCGTATCTGAAGATTTTGATATTAACAGGAGTGTTGATATTCAGAAAGGCAGGTATTTTACTTCATTTGAGATTAACTCCGGTAAAAACTTTGCTATTATCGGCCATGATGTAGCATCAAAATTATTTGAAAATGATGAACCCCTGGAAAAAAATATAAAAATTCAAAGAAGCAAAGCCGATATTATAGGTGTTCTAACAAAGGAGGGCAAGTCGATGCTGGGAGGGGGAAGCCTTGATAAGGTCATCATTGTTCCGGTAACATTTCTGGGAACAATTGTTGATCTGAAAAATGAAATGAACAATCCCATGATCTGGGTTAAGGCTAATACGGGAGTTCCTGCAAGGGAACTAAAGGAAGAGCTGAGAGGGGCCATGAGATCCATAAGAAGGCTTAAACCGTCGGCTGATGATAATTTTGCTCTTAACCAGACCAGTGTGCTGACTTCAGGCGTTGAACAGATATTTAAAATAATAAATATCGCCGGTGCTTTAATTGCGCTTTTTTCTATACTTGTTGGCGGTTTTGGCATAGCAAATATCATGTTTGTCTCTGTTAAGGAACGAACCCATATTATTGGTATTCAAAAGGCAATGGGGGCCAAGAAAAAATATATAATGCTCGAGGTTCTTTATGAATCAGGACTTTTATCATTGATCGGAGGTGTCCTGGGTTTGTTCCTGATTTTTATTATAACATTGATCATTGGCATGACTACTGATTTCAACCTCCAGCTTTCCCTTAACAATATTATCAAAGGATTAATAATTTCTGCCGTTATTGGATTTATATCAGGTTTTGCTCCTGCGCGCACTGCAGCCAGGCTAAATCCTGTGGAAGCAATAGCCACAACATTTTAACAACTGATCTCCTAAAACAGGTTATAAAACAGCCTGCCTATTCCCAGGTAGATCAATAATCCCATAATATCATTTACAGTAGTAATAAAGGGGCCCGTAGCCAGCGCAGGATCAATCCTGAATCTGTGAAGTGCAAGAGGGACAAATGTTCCAAACATTGATGCAAACAGTACTACAGCTAATAATGCAGTGCTTACAGTTAAGGTAAGTTCAAATGACGATTTAAAGATAATATTATATAATAAACATAATCCGCTCAAAATTATTCCATTAATCAGGGCTACAGATATTTCTTTCAGGATCTTTCTTGATGTCCTTTCAAGGTTTATAATCTTGGCAGCAATACCCTGAACAACAATTGATGAAGACTGGACACCGACATTTCCCCCCATCGCCGCAATTAAAGGAAAAAACAATGCTATTTTCGGGTCCATCTTCAAGCTGTCTTCAAAAATACTTATTACCTGTGCCCCCAGAATCCCTCCAAATAAACCGATCAACAGCCATGGCAATCTTGCCCTCGTTAACAAAAAAGCATTGTCAGTAGGTTCCACATCTTCAGTGATACCGGATATTAGCTGGTAATCCTTCTCGGCTTCCTCTTTTATCACATCAACAACATCGTCAATAGTAATCCGTCCTATTAACCGCCCCAGGCTGTCAACAACAGGCAATGATACAAGGTCATATTTATTCATAATGTTGGCTACCTCTTCTGATTTCATGTATGCCCTCACAGATATTACGTCTGCATTTAAAATATTTTTTATATTGGCATTTGAACGGGTTACCAGTAATCTTTTCAGTGATAATGTTCCTTTCAGAACATTATTATCGTCAACAACATAT
>CAZFHF010000058.1:0-12715 GCA_964518655.1 uncultured Bacteroidales bacterium
AGATCAGGTGAAGGGAAGGAGACATTTAATGTTATCAATAGAACAGGCAGTTATCACGAACTGAAAAATATTCTGGCAGGCAATGAGGTTCTTAGCGATGATACAATACTGGAGTTAGTGATACTTAAACAGGTATATGACGAATTCTATAGTGATAATTTTTCCCGCAACGGATTATTAAGCATTCTTGACTCATTGATGATGGAGACTGAAATAAAACAGCATAAACTTATAGGCATAACAATAAAAAATAAAATAACGAAGCTACAACCAGGATATGATCCTCCTGCATTTAAACTATATGATACTGACAGCAACCTGGTTACACTGGATGATTATAAGGGAAGGTATGTTTATCTGAATTTTTGTATGTGTTACAGCTATTCATGTATGAGTGAATTTGAACTTCTTAAAGGTATATATGAGAGGCATAAAGAAAGGATGGAAATCATTACAATAACAATTGATCCTGAGCCGGAAGCTGTCAGGGATTTTCTGAAAAAGAAGAATTACAGATGGCAGTTTATTTTCTATGGAAACCAGCCTCAGGTTTTAAAGGATTATGATATAAGGGCTTACCCGACATGTTTCTTAATAGGGCCTGACGGTAAGTTGATAATATCACCATCGCCTGCACCATCTGAAAATTTCGAATCAAGCCTTATTAAAACTATGAAAGCAAGGGGAGATTTATAAACTAATTTGATTATCGTAGCGTAATAAGTCGAGAATTAACGGATACGTATTATTAAGAATCTTATCCAGCTTTGCCCTGGTAAACCATTTTACTTTTGTAATGCCTTCTCTTTTTTCAGGTATGGGCCGCTGATTGCCTGTGTAAATCATTTCAAACCAGTGTGTCTTTTTTAGTATGAGGCGATTATCAAGCATATAAGTATGATAAGTTGACATTAACGGCTGTATGATTTCAATATTGTTAATACCACATTCTTCTGAAACTTCTCTTAATGCAGTTTTTTGAAGGCTTTCCTTTTTATTGACTTTTCCCTTGGGTAAATCCCACTTATTACGGCGGAAAATTACCAGAATTTCACCTTTTTCATTTTTTACCAGTCCGCCGGCAGCATCAATATTTTTAAAACACGACCTGAAAGCATTACGCAACTCATCGATATCATAATGAAATAAGAATAAAGTGTCAATCTTTGTCAGCTTAAAATAAAAATTTACCAGGTCCTTTAATTCTTCATGATTCTGATACCTGTAAAATAATCCGTCATTTATCTGAAAATACTTTAAGAAGTCATCTACTAAAAAAACTTTCCGTTCGTTGAAAAAAACTTTATACATTTGTCATATGACTAATAGTGAAAAACAAATTATTGATCTCCTGCTGCAAATTAAGGCAATAAAAATTAATGTTGCAAAACCTTTTCAATGGGCATCAGGATGGAAATCTCCAATTTACTGTGATAACAGGAAAACACTGTCATATCCAAAAATAAGAAATATTATCCGGGAGCACTTTATTAATCTCATAAATGAGAGATTTGAAAATGTGGAGGCAATTGCAGGCACAGCTACAGGTGCTATTGCTCACAGCGCCCTTATCGCTGACTCACTTGATCTGCCGTTATCGTATGTCAGGACTGCAAAAAAAGAACACGGACTTCAAAATCTTATTGAAGGGGAGATTATTCCGAACCAAAGGACAATTGTTGTTGAAGACCTTGTCTCAACAGGGAGCAGCAGCCTGAAAGCTGTTAGTGCACTACGTGAAAGTAAATGCAACATCCTGGGTATGGTTGCAATATTTACTTATGATTTTGCGGGCACTATTAAAAGATTTGGTGATGCAAAATGTAAGCTTTATACTTTGAGTAACTATAAAGCACTTATTAAATCAGCCCTGGATTCAGGGGCAATTACAACGCAGGAACACACACTCATTGAAAAGTGGCATGAAAATCCTGAGAAATGGAGCGATGAACATTGAAATGATAAGATGATTAAACTGGAAAGCAGAATCGGGAAAATTCATAATACCGTAGAGAAGATATATAATTTCCTGTCAGACTTCAACAATTTTAAAGACCTGATCCCTGAAGATAAAATAAAAAACTGGGAATCGTCAGCTGACTCCTGTCGCTTTACAATTGACAGCATAGGGGAAGCAGGCATGCAAATAGTGGAAAAACAACCATATGGATTAATAAAGGTCGCAAGCAAGGTAAATAATAAGATAGAATTTAATTTCTGGATTCAATTGAAACAGACAGGGGAGAAGGACACCAGAATAAAACTGACGATAAAAGCTGATGTTAATCCTATGCTCCGGATGATTGTTAAAAAGCCCTTGCAGACTTTTCTTGATAGTATTATCGACCGGCTTGAAAAACTAAAATTCTAAATGCTAAACGGGAAAAGATACTTCCCTGAAATAGTATTTTCTTATATTGCCGGAATCAGTTTTAATCAGTAGCATACCATCTTCTTCAATACCCACAACAGCACCCTCGAACTTGCCGGTTATATCAGTGTAAGAAGCTTTTTTATTTAATAATAACAGGTGTTTCAGATAACTCTCTTTAATCCGGGCATATTTCAGGTCGTATAATAAATTAATCCATTTATTCAGGTATAATAACAATGATTTATAAGTTATTTTCAGGTCTGCGGATTTATCTGATTCAAGGATGAATGATGTAGGATTTGGAATATTTCTGCTGAATACTTTCTGATTAATGTTAATTCCTATCCCAATTACTGAGTTAATTATCCTGTCCTTGATTACAGAGTTCTCAATTAAAATACCTGCAATTTTTCTGTTATTTACATAAATATCATTTGGCCACTTAATTTCTGAGTTAATTGATATATGGGATAGAAAGTCAATTAATGCCATAGATATGCTCATTGCAATAAGAAACTGCTTCCTGACATTCAGAAACTCTGGGTATAATATTATGCTGAATGTTAGGTTCTTTCCTTTTTCACTTTCCCAGAAACTGCCTGACTGGCCTTTTCCCTCACTTTGAAAATCTGCCAAAATTACAGTTCCCTCAGCAAGGATTCCTTCCTTAAGAAGTTTCCTGCAATAATCGTTTGTAGAACCTGTAAAATCAAGCTCTATAAGATCATTGCCTATATTTACATGACTCATATTATATTTTTTTATGCACTTAAATTCAAACAATAATTTTATGGTACTGTTATTGTTAAAGTATATAATACAATTATTGATATTTTCATGTTCAGAAGCACGTAAAATTATAGAATTGAATTATTGTTAGTAAAAAGATTAATTTAACTACTTTTGTGTTGAATATTAATTAATTCATTAGCTTAAATTTGGTAAATAACAAGCACTTACTGGATACAATTATACAAGGAATATTTGAAAAAAAAGGTAAAGAAGTCATTAATATAGATTTAACACGGTTAAATTATTCAATTTGTGATAACTTTGTGATATGTCATGGTGATTCAGGAACTCAGGTAAATGCAATTGCTGATTCTATTGAAGAAAAAGTAAAAAAGGAGTTAAACATCAGGGCAGGCCATGTTGAGGGCAAAGAAAATGCGCATTGGGTTTTAATTGATTTTATTTACATTATTGTTCATATTTTTCAGAAGGAGTACAGAGAATATTATAAATTAGAGGAGTTATGGGGAGACGCTGAAATTACAAAAATCGAAGATGAATAAATGTTAATCTAAATTTACATGGAAGGACAAAACAAAAAGGATTTAAGAAGTGGACCGGGTAGAGGCCAGAAAGGGGACAATCAGAATAACAAGAAGCCGAAATTCAATGTTTTCTGGATTTATGGGCTTATTGGTTTTGCTTTTGCAATGATGTTTTTTCTGGAGAAGGGGAAAAGGCCTATAGAGACTAACTGGAAGGTTTTCAAAAATGAATTTCTTCTTAAGCATGAAGTTGAGAAAATTGTTATTGTAAACAAGAGGTTTGTTGAGATATACATAAAAAAAGACAAGTTATATTTGCCCAAGCACAGCAGGGTCTTAAACAGGGGGTTGGGTAATTTAGCCAACACCGGACCGCATTACAGGTTTACAATTAGTTCGGTTGATAAATTTGAAGAGCGATTAGAGGAAGCACAGGAGGGGTTGCCTGAAGACGAAAAGATATTTGCCGAGAGTGAGGAACGAAAGGACTTTGGGGAGATGTTCAGCTGGTTAATACCAATTGTTATACTTATAGCGATATGGATATTTATCTTTCGCAGGATGAGCAGTGGAGGCGGAGGTGCAGGAAGCGGAACAAACATTTTTAATGTTGGCAAATCAAGGGCAAGAATCTTTGATAAGGAATCAAATGTCAAAGTGGATTTTAAGGATGTTGCCGGCCTGGAGGAAGCGAAGATGGAGGTTATTGAGATAGTTGACTTCTTAAAGAAGCCAAAGAAATATACAGATTTAGGGGGCAAGATACCAAAAGGAGCGTTGCTTGTTGGTCCTCCGGGGACAGGAAAAACATTGCTGGCAAAGGCAGTTGCCGGAGAAGCACATGTTCCGTTTTTTTCAATCTCGGGATCTGATTTTGTAGAAATGTTTGTCGGAGTTGGTGCATCAAGGGTAAGGGACCTTTTTAAACAGGCAAAGGAAAAGGCTCCCTGTATAGTCTTTATTGATGAGATAGATGCTGTTGGAAGAGCCAGGGGAAGAAATCCTAACTTTGGAGCAAATGACGAAAGAGAGAACACCTTAAATCAGCTGCTTACAGAGATGGACGGTTTTGCAAGTAATGCGGGAGTTATAATACTTGCTGCCACAAACCGTGCGGATATACTTGACAGGGCACTGTTGCGTGCAGGAAGGTTTGACAGGCAGATTCATGTTGAATTGCCGGACCTGAACGAGCGAAGGGAGATATTTAAAGTTCATATCAAACCTATTAAATATGAAAAAAGTCTGGATATGGAATTTCTGGCCAAACAAACCCCCGGGTTTTCAGGTGCCGATATAGCCAACGTATGTAATGAAGCAGCCCTGATAGCAGCACGAAAAAATAAAAAAACTGTTCAGCGCCAGGATTTCCTGGATGCTGTGGATAGAATTGTTGCAGGACTGGAAAGGAAGAATAAAATTATTACACCGGAAGAAAAAAAGACTATTGCCTATCATGAAGCAGGGCATGCAACAACAAGCTGGCTGCTTGAACATGCAAATCCTCTTGTTAAAGTTACAATAATTCCAAGAGGTAAAGCACTCGGTGCAGCCTGGTACGTGCCCGAAGAAAGGCAAATAACTACTAAAGAGCAATTGCTGGATGAGATCTGCTCAGCACTCGGAGGAAGAGCTTCAGAACAAATTAATTTTGGCAGGTTATCAACAGGCGCATTAAATGATCTCGAAAGAATTACAAAACAAGCCTATGCTATGGTATCATACTTCGGCCTTAGTGAAAAGATAGGTAATCTTAGTTTTTATGACTCTTCAGGACAGAATGAATATTCCTTTACTAAACCATATAGTGATAAAACTGCTGAATTAATTGACAAGGAAGTGAGTGAACTTATAGATAAACAATATCATAGAGCACTTGATATATTAAACAAGAACAAAGAAGGACTGACAAAACTCGCAGATTTGCTGCTTGAAAAAGAGGTGATATTTACTGAGGATCTGGAAAAAATATTTGGCAAAAGGCCATATGATAAAGATAAGACTATTCCTTCAGGAAAAGCACAGGCAAAAGTAAAATCATCAGGTGCTAAAACAGCAAAATCAGCAAAAACATCAAAAAGTCCGGAAAGCACAAAAAAATCAGCCTAATTCTAAATAGCATTGAGAAATATTGTAAAAAGAAGTATCACCGGTACGATATATCTTATAATAATAACCGGTTCAATACTTCTTGGAAAATATGCATTCAGCATTGTTTTTCTGGCAATAACCATAGCAGCGTTGTTTGAGTTTTATAAAACTATTGCTGACAACAGGTTCTTTCCGGATAAATATACGGGAATATTAACGGGTTCGGCACTATATATAATAACATTTCTGGCAGCTTCGGATATTTGCAGCAAAGAGCTTTACCTTCTTATTATTCCTTTATTTGTATTGCTGTTTGTTGTTGAATTGTTCAGGGATAAACCTTTCCCCTTTGTGAATCTGGCAGTAACCATCCTGGGTATTGTGTATGTATCCCTGCCCTTATCCTTGCTGAACTATATGGTATTTCCCGGAGCATGTCAGGATAAATATACATATGAAATACTTCTGGGATTCCTTATCTTGATATGGACAAACGATACAGCAGCATATATATCAGGCATTACCTTAGGCAGGCACAAGCTTTTTAAGCGTATATCCCCGGAAAAAACATGGGAAGGATTTATCGGGGGAGCGGCTGTTACAATAATTGTTGCATTACTAATACACAATGCATTTAACCTGATCGACAGGATTGACTTGCTCGTATTTGGAATTATCGTCTCAACAATCGGAGTTGCCGGAGACCTTGCCGAGTCAATGTTAAAAAGAAGTACCAACATAAAAGACACAGGGAACATACTTCCCGGACACGGAGGAATATTAGACAGGATAGATTCAATGCTTCTTACAGCGCCACTTATTTTTTGTTACCTGATGCTGGTTAAATGAATATTTAATAATAATTGCTTAAACGGATATCAGAAATGAAAATTCATAAACAAGGGCATAAAATAATATTATTCGCGCTGATACTGTTTTCAGCCGTAGTTGTTTTTGTTTTTCTTATTATTAACAGCATCATTATTTCATTATCGGCAACCTTAGTTCTGCTGGTCTTGCTTTTTCTGATAACATGGTTTTTCAGGATTCCCGCAAGGCACCCGGTATATGACGAAAACCTTGTCTACTCGCCGGCAGATGGGAAAGTAGTGGTCATTGAAGAAACAGAAGAGACAGAGTATTTAAAGGACAGGAGAATGCAGGTATCAATATTCATGTCGCCTTTAAATGTTCATGCCAACTATTATCCTGTCAGCGGCAGCATTAAATACATTAAGTATCATAAGGGTAAATACCTTGTAGCCTGGCATCCTAAATCATCAGTTGAGAATGAACGTTCTACGATAGCTATTGAGAATGATAAAAAAGTAACAATCGTAGTTAAGCAGATTGCCGGTGCTGTGGCCCGGCGTATAATAACCAACGCAAAAGAGGGCACGCATGCAGGGCAATGTGAAGAGCTGGGATTTATCAGGTTCGGATCAAGAGTGGATATATTTCTTCCCCCTGAGGTAAAGATCCTTGTATCAATAAATCAGAAAGTCAGGGGGAAGAAAACGGTCATTGCGAGATTCGAATAAAATCCGATAATTGTTTATTGTGAAATTATTAGTTTCTTAGTATCAACAACCTTATTGTTGATTACAACTCTCAAGATATACAAGCCTTTGCGCAGGTTTCCTGTATTAAAGCTTATCAGGTCACTGCCCTCAGGTATCCTTAACGAATACACAAGAACTCCCATACTGCTGTAAAGCTTTAGTTCGGCTTCTCTATAAACAGGCTGGTTGAACTTTAAATACGTTGTTCCATAAGCAGGATTGGGGAATATCATGGTTTTCATATCCTGCTTTAGAATAATATCATCACCTATGGATGATATATAATCCATGCTGTCAATTGCTGCCTGGTAAACCTGAAAAGTGTTGTCATCCTGAATAAATGCCACCACCCTTATTTCATCTGCATCAAAGACGTTTGTGAATGTCCATGAATAATCAACCTCTTCCTCCTGACCTGCTATCCAGCTCTGGTTGTAGCTTGTTCCTGCAACACTTGGAAGCATTGCTTTTACAATGCTTTCATATATCTCTTCTCCGCCTTCAGGAGTTACCTGGGTTATCTCCCTTTCAATGACGACAATATGAAAACGCAGGTATTTATTGCTCATCTGTTTCAGTGCCCTCAATGTTGCACTGACATTTACTGAGCTGCCTGTGTTTTGAGTGGTTAATTCAATTTCAAAATCAGGATCAGTAAGAGATTCAATATCAACATCTGTTGCCTTGATTGTATTATTATCACTTTCATAATTAAAGAGATGATCATAATCATAACCTCCATCCATAATAGAATACGGGACATCGTAAGTCTGCAGTCCATAATACAACTTTCTTGAATCTACAACATTCTTATTGTGGTTATAAAATGGATCCTGGCCCGGATAAGGCATGTGAAAATGCAGGTCAACAGCATCCATGCAGCTATTGACAATGCTGTTGAGTATGCTGTCAGCAGCACGGCATGCTGAGTCAGCATAATTCGTGAAGTGTTCAATAAGTGTTATTTTGTCCCTTTCTTCAATACTTATATTATCGAATGCTATACCGTCATTTCCTATTGCTGATCCATTGGAGCCATAGGCTATCCGGAACTGTACATTTGTCCTTGCCCTAAGATCATCCAATTTATGGCGGGCTTCAATCCAGTTATTGTCTGTGATATCTGACCATCCTATATGATCATCGCCGGGCTGGCCAAGAATATTATACTTATTATACCAGTTTATGCCGTCATCTAATTCACCAAGGGTAGTCCAGGTCTTGCCATTGTTATAAGTATACTGAAGCACTGCTCCGTCTCTTGTCCCGTCAAATGCCCTCCATATATTCAGCTTTATCATCGGTCTTTTTGTTCCTCTGAAATCAAAGCAGGGACTGGTTACCCACGATTTTTCCTTCGGACTGGTGGCGCCAATATTTGTATACCACACTTTTGTTACAGGGGTGCCCCCGTTAAACGGGCTTCCGGGGAATCCGTAAACCCAGTTGTTTGTGCTGAAGGTCCCGTCATTTACATAGTTAGAGACCCAGTATGAAGCATTATCATTGAAATCTTCATAGTATTCCTCCTGGGCAAGCTTTTTCGTCGGCCGCAGGTGAATTATTTTTGTCTTTGTTTTGGTGCATCCGTATTCTGATTCAGCTGTAAGCTCAACATTATAATCCCCGTAAGTTGAGTAGGTATATGAAGGATCCTTTAAATATGATGTGGCATAACCCTGGTTATGATAAAACTTCCATTCGTAGGAGGTTATACTTCCTTCATTGCACGATGAATTATCCTTAAAGTTGATAGGAATACCGTTAACGAAGCACTCGCTTCCCCAGCTGAAACCAACAACCGGGTTGTCCCCGAAATTATAAATCTTATTCAGGGTGGCCTGGCATCCCTTGTTTGTAGTACCTCTTAACGAAACATTCTTTGACCCGATACTTGTGTACACGTGAGTGGGATTCTTCAAAGTGCTGGTGTTTGCTTCACCGCTGTTTACATCTCCGAAATTCCACAGCCACGAAGAAATCGGGTCCGTGGATGTTGTATTATTGATAAATGCTGTGGGATCATTTTCGCCTACAGCAACACATACATCATCAACCTCAAAAGCGATCGCCGGCGCTTCGTATATGAAAGCAGTATCAAAGACTTCCCTGTAACATCCCTGGGTGGTGGTATATTTATAGAATATAGTATCAACTCCAGGATCTGCCATTTCCGGAACAAAATAATAACCTGCGGAAGGATTGCCCGATACTGAATTTCCGTAAAAAACACCTTCGCTGACGTTACCGTTAAGTTTTACTGCGGCAGCATTATCACAGAATGTGTGCTGGTCAAAGTAAAAAAAGATATCTGGAACAACCTGGATCTCAAAGTTATCTGCAATGGGAATCGGGATCTCATCCAAGTAAGTATATGTAACTGTAAATGTTCCGTGGAGTTCTTCTGAAGGAGTAATAGTAGCAGTATTGTTCCCGTTGTCAACAAGTCCTGCACCTCCCGAGATGGTAAATGTGCCGGTATCACCAATAATATTGGCGCCTGTTATGGTAAACGCCGTATCGTTATAGCAGTAAAACTTTTTATTATCGGGGAAATTTATTTCTGCATTTTCCTGGATCACTTCCACATGTGCAGTATCCGCTCCCCAGCATGATGTTGAAGGCTCCTGCCAGATATAAGTAATTGTATGGGGATTTCCGTAGGTTAGTCCTGCAAAGAATGGCAGGAAAAATGTTGTATCGTCCTTTTCAACAATAGCATTGGTTCCTCCAAACTCTCCTCCTTCAGGATTTCCAAAGATTGGCACCCACAAGGTTTCAATATTATAGGCAGGTTTGAGCCCCAACAACTCAACTTCAGGAGCAGGAATAACACTGATAGTCGCATTTCCGCTGACCGTACCCGGACAATACCTGTCAGTTACTTCAGTTAATGTATAATATGTCAGAGTATCCGGATTTACCTCAACCAGCCTGGGGCTGGAAAATATATTATTCACCGGGAGAGTGTCAGTAATATTATCATTTGTCAGTCTGTATTTAAAGTTCCAGGGGGCGGTACCAGTAAGGTTTATCACAAGGTTTGTAGAAGCACCCTCACACATTAGTCCGCCGCCTGACAGTGCAGCTGTCGGTAGTGAACGGTATACAACCCTTCCGATACCGGTTGTCAGGCCTGTACATGATATGTCTTCAACACCTTCAAGTTTGTATATGCCTTCATTAAGAACTTTTAACGTATATACCGTTTCCATGATACCTGATATGATGGTCGGATTAGTGTTATTTCTTGTGTAGGTAAAGCTCCAGGGTACTGAACCGCTGCTAAGAGTGACAGTGAGGTTAGCAGTATCGCCGGGGCATATTGTATCAATACCTGATATTACAGCCTGCGGGGATGCTTTATAACTTATTGTTGCAGTGCCTGAACCTACTGTATCACCCTGGCAATGTGCATCAAACAGCGTTTTAATCCTGTATTTTGCTGCATATCTCACATTAAAGTTGAAGGGGTCCTGTGTAACATCAGTATAAATGGTATCGGGGCCGGGAGTAATTCCAAGTTCAAATGTCCATGGAGCAGTGCCGGTGAAATTGACCTGTAGGGGGGCTACCGATACGCTGTCGTTACATATCTGAGCTGTGCCTGTAAGAACAGCTCTCACTTCATCGTAAACATATACAATGACAACATCGGGGGATACTATCCCTGTGTCATAGAATTTATCAGCAACATTAACAAGAGTATACTCGCCTGCTTTATGTGTAGTAAAGATATATTCCCTTTCATCAAGGTCAGAAATCGTTGTGTCTTTTGTCCCGTTGTTATAAGTTATTTCAAATGGTGGCGTCCCTCCTGCAATATTTATTGTTATCTGGGCATCAATAGGATCATCAGGGCAGATGCTGTCGCCTCCCGATATAGTTGCTGAAGGTATGTTCTCTCCAATAGGTCCAGTCCAGGGGCTCAGCACCGAATCCCCGGGTGAGGAACCTGTGCGCGCTACGGGCTTAACCTCAAATGCTATCCATCTGTTCTTATCCTGGGGCAGGGCAATATAAAACGAGTCTGTTTCACCGGAAATCAAGGATCTGCCGGCGCCGCTTGAAGAGGTTGCCTTGTACCATTCATAAATATGGTCGCCGGGAAGGTCACCGTCAAGATCATTATAAGTGAAATCTGCCGTAAGCGTATCCCCAACCAATATTGAAGGAGCAATAATTACCGGGCTTGTGGCATCAGGCAGTGAGTTTACTTTCCCAACAAGAGGACTTTGCTTTGGCAGTCCTTTTACTGTACCAGTTAATGCATACGGTGTTACAATACAGCCAAGGTATCTGGTCTCTTCATTTTTGGTTATTATATGCCTGTCAAGCGTATCATTAGCAATGGGATTGGCAAATGACCAGCTTGATGTATTTGATATATACCACTGGTATTTATGATCACCCTCGGCGTCACCTTCAACGTCAAAGTAATCAAAGTCGATCATAAGCGAATCCCCGATATTCAGTATTCCCGTTACTGACAGGCTTGAAGCCACAGGAGGTGTGTTTATCTTAAACCAGGGGCTTCTTACTTCTCTTCCGGGTGTTGTTCCGGTTAGTGCAACAGGTATTATATCATAGCTTATATAGTTGCCGATGTCTGACGGTTTTATTGTGTATGTTGAATCTGTTGACGGTCCTTTAACTGATTCTCCCAATCCTGTTCCTGTAGTTGAGTAGTACCATGTGTAAATGTGGTTGCCGGGTGAATCACTATCCGCATCCACAAAGGTAAATGATGCGGTTATTGTACTGTCAAGCCCGTTCCATCCCGAATAACCAAGGTTAGTGACCCTGGGCCTTGTATTTACCTTTAACCATGCACTTTTCCTTATAAAGCCGGGAGTTGTGCCTGTTAATGCTTTTGGTGTTACTTCAAAGCGGATATACTGCCCTGTATCAGATGCTAAAATTGTATAAGTTGAATCTGTGGATGTTGGAGTAATGTAACCCCCATTTCCTGTGCCGGTAGCTGATCTGGACCACCTGAAGGTGTGGGCGCCGGGCTCGTCACCCTCTTTATCGTAATATGTGAATGATGCAATGATAGTACTGTCAAGCCCGTTTGATCCGGAGTAATGCAGATAAGCGGCTTTTGGGGCTTTGTTTACCTCTAGCCATGCGCTTTGCCTGGTAGCCCCGGGAGTTGTTCCTGTCAATGCTGTTGGTGTTACCCGGAAGCTGATATACTGTCCTGTATCACCTGTTGTTATTACATAATCAGAATTTGTTTGCCCTGTAATGGGGGTGCCTGCGCCTGTTCCTGCAGCTGATCTGAGCCACTGGAATATAGGATCGCCTTCTGCATCACCTTCTTCATCATAATATGAGTATGTTGCAGTGATCGTGCTGTCAAGCCCGTTTGATCCTGCATAACCCAGGTTAAATGCTTTTGGTGCTTT
>CAZFHF010000059.1:0-12657 GCA_964518655.1 uncultured Bacteroidales bacterium
TTGCAACATAATCATCGATAGGCAATCCCAGGAATATAATCCTGTCCATCATCAGCCTGGAAAAAACATCCATCTGCGCCACATTAAGCTGTCTTTCCTCAATTATTGTAGGAGAAATGTAACTGTTAAATACAGATGAATACCTATCAAGTGTTAAGCTACTTAAGCCCAAGTGTTTAGTAGCATATTTTTTAAAATCATTATTTTGTTCCATAGTTTAGTTTTATATAATTACTACTTTTCAAGCAATTTATTAAATTTCTCAAATGAAACTTCTTTATTATTAATTTTTATTGTATTCTTTATAAACTCTATTACTTTATCTTCATATTTTCTTTCATAGAACTGTTTCTTTTCTTCATCCTTTTTTAGGAGTTCTCTGGCGTAATTCTCCAGTGTTTCATCGGGTACGTCGGTCATGCCGTAATATTGGGCAAACTGCAACCGCGCATATGCTTTAACATAATCAAGTATTTCCTGTTCAGATACTTTAATATCATTATCTTTTACAATTTTATTTTTCATTAACTGCCATTTAAGATCTTCAGTGAAATGATCAAAATCTTTATTAATTTGTTCTTCGGTATATTTATCTTTATTAACGAGTATTAGCCATCGTTTAAGAAACTCTGAGGGAAGATCTTTTTTAAATTTCTTTAAGTATGTATTTCTGATATCCTGTCTAAGTTTATATTCACTGTCTCTGTCGAGCTTCATTCTTATTTCTTCATCAAGCTTATTTTCAAAATCTTCTTTTGATTTTACAATGTCTTTGCCATATATTTTATCAAATAGCTCCTGATTCACCTCTGCTTTTTCAAATTTTGATATATTTTTTATTGTCAGGTTAAAGTCGTCCTTTAATTCAGCCACTTTTTCTTTTTCAATTTTAAGGAGGGCGGCCAGATCAACATCATTGGGAAATGCTTTTTTCAGGTCTATTTTCAAAACATCATTAACTCTTGCACCAAGCATATTCTTTTTTATTTTCTCATCTCCAATCAGATCCACAGATATAGTACCTTCATTTAGTGTTATACCGTTTTCCATTGGCTTATTCTCTTCGTCCAGCTGTAAAAGGTCAGCTTTAATAATAGCTTTTTCATCCACTATTTCCAAAGGTTTTAAAACCCCGAATCGTGATGTATAGTTATCAATAAACTTTGATCTGATTTGATCATCAATCTTAATTCGGTAGAATGGAACATCATCTTTTGCTGAAACACTTACTTCAAGTTCGGGAGCCAGTCCAAGATCAAATGAGAAATTGAATTCCGTCTGATTATCCCAGTCGATTTTCTCCTGTTCCTGTTCATTTGGCAGCGGTTCACCAAGGATATTTATATTTTCATCGTGCAGGTATTTTGTAATTGATTCAGAGAGTAGTTTATTTACCTCTTCAACCAATACTGGTCTTCTGTACATCTTGCTTATCAGTCCGAAAGGTACTTTACCTGGTCTAAAGCCGTCAATTCTGGCTTTTCTTCGAAAATCGCTCAGAGTATTCTTCACTTTTTCCTCATAGTCTTTTTTTTCAAGCTTAATTCTTAAGATAGCATTAAGATCATCAATATTTTCCCTGGTAATATTCATAAAAATTTATTGTTGTATTATTTTGAGCTTACGGAAGCCTTTAATAAGAGTGCGGATGAAGGGACTCGAACCCCCACGCCCGAAGGCACTAGATCCTAAGTCTAGCGCGGCTACCAATTACGCCACATCCGCATAATTTCAGGATGCAAAGATACCATTTTTTACTAAAAAATTAAGTTCGTTTAAATAAAAGAATTACGATTGGGGAAGGTAAGAATTCAGTAATTTTTATTATGGCAGAGGGATTTTATCTCAGCTCAAAGTTCTTTCCAAGATAGACTCTCCGAACCTGTTCATCCTGTGCCAGTTCTTCTGATGTTCCTGATTTGAGTATTTCCCCTTCAAAGAGCAGGTATGCTCTGTCAGTTATTGATAATGTTTCATGAACATTATGATCAGTAACAAGTATTCCAATATTCTTGGTTTTCAGCCTTGCAACAATTTCCTGTATATCCTCAACAGCTATAGGATCCACTCCGGCAAAAGGTTCATCCAGAAGAATAAAATGGGGATCAAGTGCCAGTGCCCTGGCAATTTCCGTTCTTCTTCTTTCACCCCCGGAAAGCTGAATACCAAGACTCTTTCTTATTTTCTGCAATCCAAATTCATCCAGCAATGATTCGGTTCTGTATTTTTGTTCCTCTTTTGATAATTTCGTCATTTCAAGTATAGCCCTCATATTATCCTCCACACTGAGCCTTCTGAACACCGAAGCTTCCTGGGATAAGTAACCTATACCTTTCTGTGCCCTGATATATACAGGTTCATTTGTAATATCTTCTTCATCAAGAAATATTTTGCCTTCATTAGGAGCGATAAGTCCTACTATCATATAAAATGAGGTTGTTTTTCCGGCACCGTTCGGGCCCAGCAATCCTACAATTTCTCCCTGTTCAACGTCTATAGAGACATACTTGACAACTGTCCTGGATTTATATCTTTTAACTAAATTTTCAGTCCGTAATTTCATCCGATTATAACTTTTAACTATCTAAAAATATATTATTTTAAAATTAACCTGCAAGCTTCTCTTCCTGTTTCTTATTTATTTTTCTTGATATAGAAATACTTATTTCGTACAGGGCAATCAGGGGCAACGCCACCAAAATCTGACTAAATACATCAGGAGGTGTAATAATTGCTGATAAAGCTAAAATAACAATAATTGAATGCTTCCTGTATTTTTTTAAGAACTCAGGGGTCACTATACCAATTTTACTGAGAAAATATATTATCACAGGAAGTTCAAACAGAACACCGCTGGCCATCACAATTGATGCCACGATTGATATATAAGACATCAAATTTATTTCATTGGTTACCTTCCTGCTAACCTCATAATTTTCAAGAAAATTAACTGACAGGGGAGCAATAATATAATACCCGAACAGTATGCCCATAACAAATAATAATGAACTGTAAAAAACAGCCCCTTTTGTATGTCTTTTTTCATTTTCATACAAGGCCGGGTTTATAAACCTCCAGAACTCATAAAAAATATAAGGAAAAGCTACGAGTATACCTGCAATAACTGATATTTTAATATGGGTAAGAAACTGTCCGGTCATATGGATATTCTGCAGTTGGTTTGGATTGGCATTTATGCATAATTTCATAGTGTTTATTATCTTCCCAAACTTGCAAAGCATCCTGTTTGTAAAAAAATCCGGAGTTCTTGGTCCAAATAAAATTTTATCAAATACAAGCTCTTTAAAAATGAAAGCCAGCACTGCTGCAACGAACACTGCAATAAATGAACGTATAAGATGCCACCTGAGTTCCTCCAGATGTTCAAGAAACGTCATTTCACCCCTTTTATTATCGCGCATCTCTGAAATTTATTAATATTCAAATTTTAATAGACAAGAACGTGTCAAATTGGAAAAAAGTTTATAAATTTATTATACAAATGTATTGATATTTCTTAATTATTAACTTTTAATAGAACATTTGTAACTTTTATTAAACTTTTAAAATCAACAGACCGTATAAGGATATAATTCCTTATGGAGAATGTAAATCATTTCTGTGGAACAGAACATTTAATGAGCATTGGTGATTTAAAATAATCAAAGAAGAAATACAAGGTGGATATGAGTGTTGGAACAGATATTGCATTATCTGAAATACTTAAAAGATATTTCGGTTTTACAGGTTTTAAGGGAAATCAGGAACTTATCATACGCAATGTACTGGCAGGTAAAGATACATTTGTTCTGATGCCTACAGGCGGAGGTAAATCTTTATGTTACCAGCTGCCCTCATTATTAATGGAAGGCACGGCAATTGTTATTTCACCTCTTATTGCCTTAATGAAAAATCAGGTCGATTCTATGCGCAGCTTCAGTGAGGAGGATGGTATAGCACATTTCTTAAATTCCTCGCTCACAAAGATGCAGATAGAGAAAGTCAAGCAGGACGTGTTAAATAAAAAGACCAGGCTTTTATATGTTGCACCGGAGTCCTTAACAAAAGAAGATAATATTAATTTTCTCAAAAAAGTTAATATTTCTTTTTATGCGATTGATGAAGCACATTGTATTTCAGAATGGGGGCATGATTTTCGTCCTGAATACAGAAGAATAAGACCTATAATAAATAAAATTGGTCCCGCTCCATTAATAGCTCTCACAGCTACTGCAACTCCTAAAGTTCAGCATGATATTCAGAAAAATTTAAGTATGCTGGATGCTAATGTATTTAAATCTTCATTCAGAAGACCCAATCTGTATTATGAAGTTCGACCCAAGAAAAATGCAACCAAGGAAATAATCAGGTATATAAAGAATAATGCCGGGAAATCCGGAATTATCTATTGCCTCAGCAGAAAAAAAGTTGAAGAGTTAGCTGAAACTCTGAAAGTAAACGGCATCAAAGCATTGCCGTATCATGCCGGTATGGATACTGCCACCAGGACTGAAAACCAGGACAGGTACCTTATGGAAGATGTAGATGTCATTGTTGCTACTATTGCTTTTGGAATGGGTATTGATAAACCGGATGTCAGGTTCGTCATTCATTACGACATACCAAAAAGCCTGGAAGGATATTACCAGGAAACAGGCAGGGCCGGCAGAGACGGGGGTGAAGGTAAATGTATTGCATTCTATAGTTACAAGGATATTCAGAAACTGGAAAAATTCATGCAGGGAAAGCCCGTCGCCGAACAGGAAATTGGCAAACAATTATTACTGGAAACTGTCTCTTATACCGAATCTTCAGTATGCAGAGTAATACAACTACTTAACTACTTCGGTGAGGAAATGAAGGGAAACTGCAATAATTGCGATAATTGCCTTAATCCAAAAACTCAGTTTGAAGGAAAAGAATATATCGTTAAGGTTCTTGATACTATACTTACCGTTAAAGAAAAATTCAAAGCAGATCATATTGCCCAGATTCTTGCAGGAATAAAGAGCGGTCCTGTAAAATCATACAAACATCATCATCTTGAGATATTTGGCTCAGGAAAAGACAAGGACATAAAATTCTGGAGTGCAGCAATAAGGCAGGCACTTATTGCCCGGTTGATCGAAAAGGAAATTGAAAATTACGGACTTCTTAAACTTACTCAAAGAGGACTTGACTTTCTTGAAAATCCCAAATCGTTTACTTTATCGGAAGATCATGAATATGATGACAACGATGACGATGATAATCTTATGGCATCCGGATCAAAAACAGCTACTGTAGATGAGGAATTATTCTATATACTTAAAGATCTAAGAAAGAAGATATCCAAACAGCTTAAATTGCCTCCTTTCGTTATCTTCCAGGATCCATCTTTAGAAGATATGGCTATCCAGTATCCTGTTAATATTGAAGAACTGCAAAATATAACGGGCGTAGGAGTTGGAAAAGCAAAAAAATATGGAAAAGAGTTTGTCGAACTGATCCAAAAATATGTAGAAGAAAAAGAGATTATCCGGCCTCAGGATATGATAGTGAAATCAGTAGTAAATAAATCCGGATTAAAGGTTTACATTATACAAAGTATTGACAGGAAAATATCTCTCGATGACATTGCTGAAGCCAAGAGTCTTAAAATGAATACCTTATTGGATGAGATTGAAGCTATAGTAAATTCAGGAACAAAACTTAACCTGGATTATTATATTGACAGTATTCTGGATAAAGAGCATCAGGAAGAAATATTTCAGTATTTCAGAGAAGACGCTGAAACTGAATCAATTGATGAAGCACTTATTGAGCTGGGAGAAGATGAATATACTGAGGAGGATATCAGATTGATGAGGCTTAAATTTATGTCAGAAATGGGAAATTAACAGGCCTGGAGGTCTGTTTTCAAATTACCTTAGTTTTCTTTCTTTCCACGAGTATGTTGCAAAATTCCCAAGTATTCCTATAACAGTAATATAGAAAGGATATATAAACTGGAACATTACTAAATATTTTACCAGATTCTTTTTATTGAAAAACCGGAATGTTTCTCTCACAAATACAAAGTCTGCAATATTTTTTACCGCAAAAAGCACAGGAAATAGCAGGTAGTTTTTTAACGTTAGCAACAATATTATTGAAATCACAAGTGATACATTTGTCATTAATACAATTATTGCAGATGATATAATATCAAAATCCCTGTAATATTTGCTTTTTGACGTCCATCTTATCCTCTGCCGGATAAAACTATGCAAATTCTTTTGAGGTTTTATATAAACAACCCCTGTTTTCGATTTTAATACTTTAATTCCTTGTTTAAAATCTTTCTTTACTTTGAGCATAAATAAAGTATCATCTCCGGATGCTGACTTAGTATTTAAAGGATCGGCATACTTTAAATACACGCTTTTTTTATAAATAAGGTTTGCCCCGTTGCAAAACAGGGGATGTGAAATTCCTGCTGCTCCAGCCCCTGCAGCAATAAGCGTGGTAAATTCGAACTGTTGAAATTTGCTAAAAACCGAATTATCAGATTTCATATCAACAAGTCCGATTATCATTTCAGGTTTATTGCACCATGTATAATATGAAATTATTGCAGATACCCACTTTTTACCAACCCTGCAATCAGCATCAGTAGTAACAACTATTTCCCCGGTAGAATTTTTCACACCGGCATCCAGGGCCGCCTTTTTTCCTTTATGATGTTTCTGTAATTCGAGCAACCTTATATTACTGTATTTATCACAAAAAGGTTGAATTTTTCGGGATGTTAAATCAGTAGAATGATCATTAACCAGTATAACCTCAAATAATGTTTGCGGATAGTCCTGTTCTGTTAAATCAGTGAGTAATTTTGTTATGTTATCCTCTTCATTACGCAGAGGAACAATAATGCTAACTGTAATTTCTTCCCGGGAATTAAAGTTTTTAAATTCATCCAGCCTTTTCCATCCTGCATAAAGTTGAATTATTTTATAACCATATAAAGCCAGAAAAGTAAGTGTAACGATCCAGATTATCAGCATTTGCTATTAAAAATAAAATATTGGAAGTACCGGTTAATGCTTATTTGAAAGCAATCTGTCAATTAAGGAATATAATTCAGCAATATTAACAGGTTTAGTAATAAAATCATCGCATCCGGCATTCAGGCATTTTTGTCGTTCTTCAGTAATGGCGTTTGCCGTTTGGGCTATAATAGGCATATCCCTGTTAAATTTCTTAATTTCCTTTGTGGCTTCCAGTCCGTTCATCTCAGGCATCTGAATATCCATAAGCACCAGGTCAATATCTTTGTTTTTCAGGCAGAGTTCAACAGCTTTTTTCCCATCTTCCGCATGCAGTATATCAGCCTTCGTTTGTTTAAGGAAACCTTCGAGAAACTTATAGCTGAATTTATCATCCTCAGCAATCAAAAAACGCTTGCCTTCCCATATATAGTCAGTTCTTGCCTTATTCCTGTGTTCAACTTCAACAACTTTATCTGCGGGAATATATGGGATTTCAAAATAAAATGCTGATCCTTCGTTTACTTTGGATTCAGCCCACATCTTACCGCCAAGCAGGTCGACTATTCCTTTTGAAATTGCCAACCCCAGGCCTGAGCCCCCATACTTGCGTGTAGGTGAATTATCCGCCTGGATAAACCTGCTGAATATCTCTCCCAGCTTCTCCTCAGGAATGCCTATGCCAGTATCCTTTACAAAGAACTTTAGCATTTTCTTATGCAGCACCTTGTATCCGAACTCAATATATCCCTGATTAGTAAATTTAAAAGCATTGCTAATCAAATTATTCAATATCTGACGTAACCGGTTTGGATCAGATTTAATAAAACATTCCTCATCATTAAGTGCTTTATGTAATTTCAAATTGACTTTTGACTTTTCCTTTTTAAGATTCTCTGACAGGAATGATGAATGAACCTGCTTTAATAGTGAATTTAATGAAAAATCATTCTGAACAATTTTTATCTGACCGGCTTCAATCTTTGCAAAGTCAATTATATCATCGATAAGGTTTATCAACATTTTACCATTATTATTGATAATTTCGAGATACTTCTTTCTGTCCTCCTGATCAAGCTCATCATCATTCAGCATCTCTGCAAATCCTAGTATACCGTTCATTGGAGTCCTTATCTCGTGCGACATATTAGCCAGAAAAGCAGTTTTAAGCTTATCCGATTCTTCAGCTTTTTCCTTTGCTGTAACAAGCTCATACTCCAGCTGGCTTCTATGCAATGCTACAGATATCTGATGGACAAAGGTTTCAATAATATGTTTGAATTTGATAATGCTCTTGTTTAATGTAAGAATGGTGATATTACCCAGTAGTTTGTTATGTCTGGCAAGTGTAATATTATATACCTTATGGACTTTAAAAATTTCTTTTACCTCAAACCATTTTCTGAGATCAATCTTATTCAGGTTTGTTTCCAGAAATTCATCTTTCAGGATGATTACTGTCCCTGCATTATCAATGTTTGAAATATTACTGTTAATTGGCAGCACCATACCAACAGGATTTGCACCTAATATTTTGACCACTTTGTTTTTACTGTCCTTATATCTGGAAATATATTCAATACGCAACTTTCCTTCTTTTTCATTACATGAAGTAACTATCACTATTGCGTTTTCAAGGAAAGTATAAAGTTTTTCAGAAATATATTTATAGATATCATCCTTGGAAGAAATTCCCAGTAGGTCCAGTGCAGAGTTAGAAAGAAATATTAGATTATCATGGTATACACGTTCTTTGAGCTCTCCCATTTTCCGTTCTGAAATATCCCTTGAGTTAACAACAATTCCCTTAATAAAGGGATTATCAAGCTGGTTAGAAAATATACTTTCAACGTATATCCATTTTTTATTTTTATGAAGGCATCTGTATTCCCTTTTTACCTGTGTCTGCGGTTTTTTCAGGACATCCTGAAAGAATTCCTTGAAATGCTCAACGTCATCAGGATGTACAATATCAAAAATTGGCTTATCTATAAGCTCTTCCATTGAGAAATCAAATATCTTATTTCTCAAGGAGTTTTCAAAAATTATTTTGCCATTTTCAGCAAGAATTGAAATAGCATCGGAGGAATTTTGCAGTAAGGCACGAAAATGTTCTTCATTTTCTTTAATTGTCTCCTCCATCTTTTTACGATCAGTAATATCCCTTGAAATTCCTGTAATACCGATTAATTTCCCCTGCTCATTGAATATTGGTGTTTTAAACGTTTCAATCCAGCGTTTACCATCAGGGGTATTTTCAACCGCTTCAATTAATTGCCTATTGCCGCTGGTTTTTACTGCATTGTCATTCTCATAATATTTCCTTGCCAGTTCCTCAGAGCATATATCAAAATCTGTCTTCCCAATGATTTCCGAGGCGTCCAGGTTATAATGCAACGCAAAAGGCTCATTTACTGATATATACTTTCCATCATTATCTTTAAGCCATGCCAAATGAGGTATATTATCCAGTATTGCTTTTTGCTGTGTTTTGGTTTTAAGTATTGTTAATTCAAGTTCTTTTTGTTCAGTAATATCATTTATAACCGATACATACCTGTATATTTTACCTTTGTTATTATAAACCGGAAAACTTTTATACCAGACTTTCCTTATTTTTTCTCCTGGCTGTATTATTTGATATTGCTCATCCAGAATTTGCTTTTTTGAAAACCCGGCTTTTCTGTTATTTAAAAACCTTTGTTTATCCTCAGGATGGATGCTATCTTCAAGGATTGAAGGCTTTTTAATAAGTTCTTCGACCTTCCTGCCATATACTCTTTCAAATGCAGGGTTAGCATACAGAACATTAGATTTATTGGAAAGTATAAAAACAACATTTGTATTTTCGGCCAGTTGCCTGAATCTTTCTTCGCTCTCTTTTATTGCATCTTCTACTATTTTTCTGTTTGTAATATTTGTTGAAAATACGGTTACTCCACTAATATTCTTATTCTTATCAACTATTGGATTAACAGAGTGTTCAAAATATATATTATTTCCTCTTCTAATAAAGGTATCTTCCATTATCCATTGTTCTCCCTTAAAGGCCCTTTGATATATATCCTGCCATTTTATTCTTTCTTTTGCAGGCAATTCTTCCAGTATATTGTCTCCGATATCAATATCTTTTCCGAACAACAATTTAAAAGACTTTTTAAAATATGTATTAACTGTTGTAATAATGTGGTTGTTGTTAATTGACCACATGGAGCTTTTAGTGCTTTCTATTACTGCTGTGAGGTTTGCCTGGTTCTCTATAATCTGTTGCTCTGCCATTTTCAGGTCAGTGATATGGCGGCCGATACCTATTAATCCTTTAACTGCTCCTTTACGGTCTTTAAGAGGGATTTTTGATATATATGCATATATAGTCCTTTTCTCATGTTCAACATAACCTTTTTCTTCAATATTTATTAATGGCTCCCCGGAATCCAATGTTTTTTGATCATTCTTTAAAAAGTTAACTGCGAATTCCTTATTTGAGAGGTCTAACCTATATCTGCCAATCAGCTCATCCGGCGAGTCAGCATTAACCAGTCTGGCAAATGCGTTATTAGCCACAATAAATTTCCCGGCAGCATCTTTAAGATAAATATAATCCGGAATATTATCTATTAATGTTCTTAGCTGGTTTCTCTCCTGTAATAAGGATTCATCGGCCTTCTTTCTTTCGGAAATATCTTCAACCATACCTATAATTAAGAGAGGCTTCCCATATTTATCACACATAACCTTCATGCTTATATTAACAGGAAAAATCGTATTATCTTTCCTTCTGAACAAGGTTTCATGTCTTGTTACACCATTACTTTCCAGTACTTTTTTAACCAGCTTCTTACGTTCTTTGGAATCAGCATAAACCTGGCTCCCTATATCTTTAATACTGTTTATAGTTTCATTAGAATCAGAATATCCCAATAATTTTGCCATAGTATTATTCACTTCTATGTATTTACCCCCTAAAGTAGCCTGGAATATTCCTGACGGTGCGTCATTAAAAAGTGTTTGATATTTTTCAATATCAACTAAATATAAGGCTTTCTCTCTTTCAAGTCTTTTAATCTCTTTTTCAAGTTCCTGATATGTCTTCTTGACTGCCATTATATTTAATCAATTTACTGAAAATGCAGGTAAATATAATTAATCTTGATATAATTGGTAAACGGTCATATTCAAGCAATTTTTGTCTTCATCAATTAACTAATTATATACTAGCGATTTATATAAACGTATAATTCACTAAAAAGTTACTGACATGCTACCTGAACAATGAAAATAAAGTAATTTTTAAGAAAATTTTACTGGATGTTATAAATTATGGGTCAAATATTTACTTATTCTTACGGCGGTTAATTTCATCTCTGATAAGGGATGCTCGTTCATAATTTTCGTTTTTTATAGCCTCATCCAACATTGATTTAAGCTCCTGAGAACTTATTTTGTTAAGCCCTTCCTTAGGTTTGCTTTCTTCTACATTAATATTTTTTGTAGCTGAACCTGAACTGGCTTTTGATTTTTTATGTGTTTCCTGCTCAAAATCCAGTATTATACCCGATTTTCGCATTATTTCTTCTGTTGTATAAATGGGGCATTTAAAACGTAATGCCAATGCTATTGCATCAGATGTCCTTGCATCAATCTCAATTATTTGCCTTCCGTTATCGCAAGTAAGTTTTGAATAAAAAACTCCTTCTTCAAGTTTATATACTGTAACTTCCAGTAAATTAATCTTAAAAGTCCTGGCAAAATTAAGAAACAAGTCATGTGTTAAAGGTCTAGGAGGTTTCAATCCTTCCAGTTGAATAGCTATGGCCTGTGCTTCAAACCCCCCGACAATGATCGGTATCCTTCTTTTGCCGTTTTCTTCAGCTAAGACAAGTGCATAAGCTCCGGTTTGAGTCTGACTATATGAAATTCCAAGTACGTTAAGTTTAATTTTACTCATTCGTTACATTTACATCCAGTCAAATAATTCTCAACAAATGCAATAATTTACTTACAAATATAATGAAATACTTGTTTAAATGCAGACACGTAATATATAATAATTGTCACCGGGATTATATATCCGATATCTCCATAACCTCTGCAGTGGATTATTGTATATATAAAAACTCTTTTATTTCAAATTAGTAATAATCTATTACTATATATAAAAATAAATCATGTTAATTATTTGTAGTTCAATCAAACTTTTATATTTTTGCACACCCAAGTTGCAACCCTTTAGAAAATATAAATTAGATGTATGCAGTAGTTGATATAGCAGGACAACAGTTTAGGATCGAAAAAGATAATAAACTCTTGATAAACCGGATTAAAGGTGAAGTAGGTGAAAAAGTCAACTTCAGCAAGGTTTTGTTTATAGATAATAATGGTAAAGTTAAGGTTGGCTCTCCCTATATCAAGGATGCATCAGTAACAGTAAAGATATTATCCCACGTCAAGGGTGATAAAATCAAGGTTTTCAAAAAGAAAAGGAGAAAGGGATATGAGGTATTAAACGGATTCAGGCATTTTTTAACTGAAGTGATTATTGAGGATATATCTGAAACAAAATCAGCACAGAAGGTTACTTCCGGAAAAGAAACAGCTAAGGTTGCAGATGAAAAAGAAGAGGTGCAGTTTGACATTTGGCTTTCCGGCA